>NZ_BAAGTM010000006.1:0-137736 GCF_054781915.1 Aquaspirillum soli
CATAGCGAGTTGGTACCACCCCTTCCCTTCCCGAACAGGACCGTGAAACGACTCAGCGCCGATGATAGTGCAGATCCCTGTGTGAAAGTAGGTCTCCGCCAAGCCCCCAACATCAAACCCCCTGCTACCAAGTAGCAGGGGGTTTTGTTTTTATGATCTTTTTTATCTGTTTAACTATCTGTGTTAAATTACTTTCTTTGTATTTTGGTACATAAGATATGTCTCAGCATGCTTTCTCTCCTGATAAAAACAAGGTAACCACACCAAAAGCTTGGTATGAGCACGCATTACAAAAAGACGGGTTTATTTACGATCCTGCTCAAGCTGCTGCTATTGAGGTATTAGAAACCCTTTACAAAGAGCTTATTGCTTTTAAAGAAAAGCGAAATCGTTTTCTTGGTCGCAGTTTTCGTAGCCCAAATCCACCAAAGGGTTTGTATTTTTGGGGTGGTGTGGGACGTGGAAAGAGTTTTTTAATGGATGCATTTTTTTCTTGTGTGCCATACAAGAGAAAACGTAGGATTCACTTCCATCATTTTATGATGGAGGTACATCAAGAATTGCGCATTGTAGCGAACGAACCTGATCCATTGATTGCTGTTGCTAAGCGTATTGCTGCTAAGACACGCTTATTGTGCTTTGATGAATTTCATGTATCAGACATTGCTGACGCAATGATTTTAGGACGTTTGTTAAAAGAACTATTAGCGCGGGGTGTCATCTTTGTGATGACTTCAAATTACAAGCCAGATGATTTGTATCCTAATGGTTTGCAACGTGCTAACTTTTTGCCAACAATTGAGTTGATCAAGCAGTCAATCAATATTTACAACTTAGATGGAGGTAATGATTACCGTCATCGTGCTTTAACCCGAGAACCTCTATATATTTATCCATTAAAAGAGAGTCAGCCAAAATTATTTGCTTTATACCAAAGTTTACACTGTGGTAAAGAAATGAAGCATGAGTTACAAATTTTGGGACGTACGATTCAGTGTGTGAAACATTCTTTAGGCGTTGTATGGTTTGATTTTGCTGAGATTTGTGGTGGGCCACGTGCACAAACTGATTATTTAGAAATTGCTCGTGCTTATCATACGGTTTTAGTTTCAAATATACCTAAACTATCTGCTGCACAATCCGCAGAAGCCCGACGTTTTACTTGGTTAGTGGATGTTTTTTATGATTGTCGGGTTAAACTCATTTTAAGTGCTGAGGTTGCAGCAGATCAAATCTACACTGAAGGTATTCAAGCCAGTGAATTTTTCCGTACCGCTAGCCGTTTAAATGAAATGCAAACTAGCGAGTATTTGGCTTTGCCGCATCAATCTTTAGATGAGCAAATGGCAGGTATTACTGAAACTTGATTTTTATGGGCACTCATTGGGGTTTTCTGGTGTAAGCAGTGTTTTTTGATATAGCTCAACATCTAACCAACGCCCAAATTTAAATCCAACCTGTTTTAAGGTACCTGCGTGACTAAAGCCAAATGATTGATGTAACTTAATACTGTTTTGATTGCTGCTATCAATTGCAGCAATCAAAACATGGTAATTTTGTTTCTCTGCATATTCTATCAATGCTGCTAACAAACATTTACCTAGGCCTTGTCCCCTAAAATCTTGATGGATATAAATAGAGTGTTCGACTGTGTATTGATAAGCCGGCCAAGCGCGGAATGTGCCATAACTGGCAAAACCGGCAAGCTGGTTGTTATCTGTGATTAATCCAATTACTGGAAAGCGTTGCAGACTCTTTTGTGAGAACCAATTTTCGATGGTTTCTAAACTACGTGGTTGATAATCATATAGTGCTGTTGAGTGAACAATAGCGTCATTGAAAATGCTTTGGATTGCTGTACCATGATCGGCGAAATTACACTCGATAATACGCATATTGCCCTTATATCTAAAAACGACTGTGACAGTTGTTGAGGGGAGAAACCGTGGGGAATTTTACAAGGTATCGTGTTGGCGTGGTATGGCTTGCTTTGGGTGTGTTGCCAATCACATCAATAGCAGCACCAACTCATCATAATTTGGCTGCCCTAGAAGCACAGGCACAGCAATTTGTGCAGAATGAATGGGCAAATACGCCGCACCGAGTTGAATTTGGCAAGCTTGATAGCAAGCTAAAAGTAGCAAATTGCCCAGCACCACAGATAGACTGGCTCAATAACAAACGCTCTGGTCCAACTGCTGTTGTGTTACGTTGTAATTCGCCTACATGGTCATTGCGTTTGCCCGTGGTAATCGAGCCAAATTTGATGATTGTTGTGAGCAAACGGGCATTGAGTGCGGGGGAAGTATTGCGTGCTGAAGATTTGGAGTTAAAGCCTGCGCCTGCTGGCTATAATGCACAACGTGCTATGCTGAATGTGCGAGATGCTGTGGGAAAAGTGGTCACTTTTTCGGTGGCGGCTGGTTTGCCATTGCGCCCTGAACACTTAAAAGGGCAACAGGTGATTCGCGCAGGACAAAAAGTCAGAGTCTTGGCGCAAGATGCAGGCTTTTCAGTTTCTGCAGAAGGGATTGCCACTCGCGCTGCTATGGCAGGTGAGGTGGTTGTGGTAAAAATGCAGGGGGGGCGGACCGTATCCGGTGTTGCGCAAGCGGATGGAACAGTGTTGATTACTCTCTAAATAACGCACCACCCTTCTAATTTTATTGGAATAATAGTTTTTGTTAAAAACCGCTGTTGCTTCAACCGCGTCACTAAAGTTTTGTGAATTTTGACCGATGTTTGCTAGCAATAAACTCAATTTTTTGTATAGAAAATGCCATGAAAATTCAGTCCAATAATCCTTCGGTGGCGAATTCTGCAGCGGTGAGTAACAAAACCCGTCTTGCACCCTCCTCCACCGCAAGTGCACCCTCACAGGTGCGTCCTGTTAACGTTGCCATCAACCCACTGGCAAATCAGGTGGCAGCACTCGAACAATCGGTACAACAACAACCTGTGGTTGATTCTGGGAAAGTTGCCGCCATTAAACAAGCGATTGCCGAGGGTAAATTCAGTATCAACCCTAATGCGATTGCTGATGGTTTGATTTCGTCCGCTCGTGAATTACTCGCCGGACGGGAATAGTCCCAACTTTTTGAGAATAAATGGAAGCGACCATGCCTGCTTATGACCAAGCTTTAAGTGAACTGATTGAGCGAGAAATTCAGTTATATGAAATGCTCAATGAGGCGCTGGCTGCTGAGCAGGCGGCGTTGGTGCACCAAGCGATTGCTGACTTGGAACGCCTTGCCGTGCAAAAGCTCAATACCCTAGAACAAATTGACCAATGTGTTAAACAACGTACCGACATTCTAAGAACACTCGGTTGTCAGGAGCGCGGCGTGTTTATGCAATGGCTATCTGATAAAGCGCTGTTGCTGAAAGCATGGTGTCAGCTTGAAACACTCTGTGCCCGTGCGCAATCGATCAATCGTGTCAATGGTCAACTGATCGCTCGTCATTTGGCCGATACGCAAGAGGCATTGGATATTTTGATGGCCAGTCCTCAAAGTACTATGGCGTATAAACGTGACGGTGGCGCGCGCTCTGCTATCGCCGGTGGCCGTACACTGGGCCAAGCCTAATTTAATCCCACTGAAATTGTGCGGTTCCCTTCTGCTCAATGCTGCGAGTTAGCACGCTTTGTGCTATCGTGGCTATCCTTTTTTATTTTCTTCAGAAAGTTTTTTCTCTTGCCATGACCCTGCTCGCGATTATCCTCGCGCTTGCGCTGGAGCAAATACATCCCTTAGGTAATCGAAACCGCGTTCTATTGGTGTTTACGCGTTATGCCAACTACCTAGAGCGCCACTTAAATGCAGGTCGTAATCGACATGGCGTGTTGGCATGGTGTCTGGCCGTTTTGCCATTGGCAGGATTCGTGTGGTTGATACATGGACTGCTATACAAAGTGACGCCTGCGCTGGCCTTAATTTGGGATGTAGCGGTGTTATATCTCACGATGGGGTTCCGTCATTTTTCCAGTGCCTTGACTGAGATCTCCGTCGCTTTGGCAGAGAATCGTGTGGTCGATGCTCGCTCAGCGTTGGCTCGTTGGTCTGGTCAACCGACTTCTGAACTTGAAGTGAATGAAATCTCTCGTTTGACCATTGAACAAGGGGTGATCGACAGCTATCGCCATGTCTTTGGCACCATGTTTTGGTTTGCTGTCTTGCCTGGCCCTGCTGGTGCCGTGATGTATCGCATGTCAAATATGCTGTACCAAAAATGGGGTGGTCGTGAGGAAGTGTTAGGCGAAGCCTTTGGCCGCTTTGCGCGCCGTTTTCATGAGGCTATTGATTGGCTGCCTGTGCGTTTAACGTCGGCCAGTTTTGCGGTGATGGGCGATTTTGAAGATGCTGTATTTTGTTGGCGTTCACAAGCGATTGCTTGGGGACACTACGCTTATGGAATTTTATTGGCATCGGCTGCAGGTGCAATTGGCGTGAAGCTAGGCGATCCGCTTCGTCAAGATTATACCGTTAAGTATCGTCCTGAATTGGGCGTCGGCGATGAGGCCGATCCTGATTATTTGCGCCGTGCCGTGGGGTTGGTGTGGCGGTCGGTGGTGCTGTGGTTGGCTGTGATTTTGTTGTTAACCCTTGTTCAATGGTTATCTTTGTCTTAAATGGTGCGTGTTAAGTTGATCGCATCATCCATTTTTAGGAGTTGTTATGTCGTTTGCTGAGCTTGGCTTAAGCCCTCTTATTCTTCGGGCTGTTGAGGAGCTAGGCTACCGTGAGCCGACACCTATTCAGCGTCAAGCGATTCCTGTTGTGCTGGCAGGGGGAGATATCCTCGCTGCGGCACAAACCGGAACAGGTAAAACAGCGGCATTCACCTTGCCCGTTTTAACCCGTTTAATGGGCTATGCCAATAGTAGTGCTTCACCCGCAATGCATCCGGTCCGAGTGTTGGTGTTGACTCCAACACGAGAACTGGCAGACCAAGTAGCTGATAGTGTGCGTCAATATAGCCAACATAGCCAATTGCGTTATGCTGTGTTATTTGGTGGGGTCAGTATCGATCCACAAAAAGAGCAGTTGCGCCGTGGTATTGAAATTGTTGTTGCCACCCCTGGTCGCTTGCTCGACCACGTAGAACAAAAAACAATTCAGCTAAATCGAGTTGAAATTTTGGTGATGGATGAGGCGGATCGAATGCTCGATATGGGCTTTTTGCCTGATATCCGCCGTATTTTGACCTTATTGCCTAAAACACGACAAACGCTCTTGTTTTCTGCCACCTTCTCGCCAGAAATCAAAAAATTGGCGGCTGAGTTTATGAAACAGCCTCAGTTGATTGAAGTGGCGCGGCAAAATGCCACCAATGCCAAAATCGAGCAAACCATCTATGCCGTTGATAGTCATCGTAAACGGGCGTTATTAGTGCGCTTACTGCAACAGCGTGATATGTCACAGGTCATTGTGTTTTGCCGTACCAAACAAGGGGCAGATCAACTAACCCGTGAGTTAAAGCGCGAAAATATCTCTGTGGCCGCTATTCATGGCGATAAAGCACAACAAGCTCGCATTGAAACTCTTGCTGCTTTTAAAGCCGGCGAGGTGCGCGTGTTGGTCGCAACGGACGTGGCTGCACGTGGTTTAGACATCTCAGATTTACCATTTGTGGTTAATTTTGAACTGCCAAAAGCACCCGAGGATTATGTCCATCGGATTGGCCGTACAGGGCGGGCGGGGAGCTCTGGTGTGGCGATTTCATTGATGGCTGAGGATGAACAAAAAGCCCTTGCCAACATTGAAAAATTGACCCGACAAACGTTAAAACCTGAAATGATGACCGGTTTTTGGCCGAGTTGGATGGAACATCCCAAACCGCATCCTTCGACTTTTCATCAGGCTTTTGTCACACCGGCACGGCCTTCACCTTTGGCGCATTTAATGTCGGGTAAGGCATGGCGACATCCACTTAGCCAAGCACCGCGTGAAATTCCCGCTTTGTTAATGCCGCCACGCTACAACAAGCATTAAAAAAACAGCCAAGCAAAATATGCTTGGCTATTTTTTTGGATTGTGTCTCTATGGCTGCTTAGCTTTCAACGAAGGCACGCTCGATGACATAGTGACCTTGTTGACCTTGGCGTGCCTCTTCTAAACCATATTCTTTTAACAAGGTGCAGGTTTCTTTCAACATCGAAGGACTGCCGCATAACATGGCGCGGTCGGTATTGGGGTCAAGGCTAGGTAAACCAAGGTCTTGGAACAATTTGCCACTGCGAATCAAATCGGTTAACCGACCTTGGTTGACATAAGGTTCACGCGTCACCGAAGGATAGTAACGTAATTGATTTTTGACCATCTCGCCTAAGAACTCATGTTCTGGCAAGGTTTCGGTGATGTATTGCTGATACGCCAATTCGCTGCAATAGCGCACGCCGTGGAACAAAATGACTTGTTCATAACGTTCGTACACTTCTGGATCTTTAATCAGGGACATAAACGGGGCGAGGCCGGTGCCGGTGCCGAACAAATACAAATTGCGCCCACCCGGTAACAAGTCGTCAATAACCAACGTTCCTGTTGGTTTTTTGCTGACCAACAGATTATCCCCCGGTGTCAGATGTTGCAGGCGAGAGGTCAGCGGGCCATCGGGCACTTTAATGCTAAAAAACTCTAGATGTTCTTCATGATTTGCGCTGGCAATGCTGTAAGCACGCATCAGTGGTCGGCCATTGACTTCCAGACCAATCATCACAAAGTGTCCGTTTTCAAACCGCAACCCTGCATCGCGGGTGGTTTTAAAACTAAATAAACTGTCATTCCAATGGTGAACGCTTAGGACACGTTCAGCAGAAAAAGCGGCCATGCGAGTTCTCATTTCAAGCTGAAGAATATCAATGGCGCTACAGTACGAGAATTTTCTTTTTTGGAAAATCAGTTTATTTTTGATTTGTTTTACGGAAAAACCGTAAAAGAAGCGCAGTAAAATCCCCTGCCAAGACAGGGGATTTCTACGCGATTAAGCAAAGGGATGACGTAATACGATGGTCTCTTCGCGATCTGGACCCGTCGAGATAATATCAATTGGCGCTTCGCAGACTTCGGCGATCCGTGTCAGATACGCTTTAGCATTGGCCGGCAGTGCGTCATATTCTTTCACACCAACCGTTGAGTCGTGCCAACCGGGCATGGTTTCATAGATTGGCTCACAACCGCTCACTGCTTCTGAACCAAAGGGCAGAATGTCGTATTCAACGCCATCTTTACGATAGCCAACACACAACTGGATCTCGTCCATACCATCCATCACGTCTAGTTTGGTCACACACAAACCAGATACGCCATTGATTTGAATCGAGCGTTTCAACGCTGCCGCGTCAAACCAACCACAGCGGCGGGGACGACCGGTGACGGAACCAAATTCATTGCCACGTTTGGCGAGGTAGGCACCAGTGTCATTACACTGTTCCGTTGGGAAGGGGCCAGACCCCACACGGGTGGTGTAGGCTTTTACAATCCCCAACACATACTGCAACATCTGTGGCGCAACACCTGCACCAGCAGAGGCAGCACCGGCAACACAGTTACTCGATGTCACGAATGGGTAGGTACCGTGGTCGATATCCAATAATGTGCCTTGTGCGCCTTCAAACAACAGCGGTTTACCCGCTTTGTTGAGTTCGTACAAGGTACGAGACACATCTGCCACCATTGGCTTAATGCGTTCTGCCAATTTCAAGGTTTCTTCCAAGGTAGATTGGAAGTCTACTGTGTCAGTCTTGAAGTATTCTTTTAACAAGAAGTTGTAATAAGCCAAGTTTTCGCCGAGTTTGGCCGCAAAACGCTCTGGATAGAACAAATCTTGCACACGAATCGCGCGGCGTGCCACCTTATCTTCATAAGTTGGGCCGATACCACGGCCAGTGGTGCCGATTTTGTTCTCGCCTTTGGCTGCTTCACGCGCTTGGTCTAGAGCGATGTGGTACGGCAAAATTAATGGGCAAGACTCAGAGATCTTCAAGCGTTTGGAAACATCGATACCTGCTGTTTCCAATTCATCAATTTCTTTCAGTAAGGCTTCTGGAGAAATCACCACACCGTTACCAATGAAACACTCTTTACCGGCATGCAAAATCCCAGACGGAATCAAGCGCAACACGGTTTTTTTACCACCGATGACCAAGGTATGACCGGCATTGTGGCCACCTTGAAAACGCACAACCCCTTCGGCATGATCTGTCAGCCAATCGACAATCTTACCCTTGCCTTCATCACCCCATTGTGTGCCGATCACGACAACATTCTTGGACATGGAAAAACCTCTTCACAAAAATCAATGAAACGGGACGACTTGCCAGTCGCCGTCACGGAAAACCAATTGCCGATCACAGTTGAGTGCGGCGGCTGATTCATTTAAGTAGTCGATTACGACAATCTCGCCCTCGGCGCGCAAACGCGTCGCCGAGCTTGTTGCAGCGGCATGGTCTGCTGCGGCAAGACGAATTCCTTTTTGTGGACTGGTCTTGGGCAAAATTCGCAATAAATCGCGCAAATCTAGACTAAAGCCGGTGGCTGGACGGGCGCGGCCAAACTTGCGACCAACATTGTCATAGCGTCCACCGCGTGCTAATTCGGACGCCCATCCTTCGGCATAGACAGCAAAGATGAGACCGGTATGGTAGTGCGTACCGCGTAATTCAGTAAGGTCGTAATACACTTGAACTTGTTCTTGCTCAAGCGATTGGCCGATTTGTTCTAACTGAGCCAAGGCTTGTTCAAGTGCAGGCAAGGCAGGCAAATGCTGACGTGCAAGGCGTAAGCAATCTGGACCAAACAATTCAGGCAAACGTAGTAAAGCACTGCGGTAGGGATCAGCAACACAGGTCAATTCTTCTCGCAGACTGGCGACATCCTTGGCTTGCAGTAGCTGTAGCAGGTTGGCGATGTGTTTCTTTTCCAAGCCAGCGGCATTGACTAAGGCGTAGAAGACACCGAGATGACCAAGATCGAGTGTCAATTGATCGATGCCTACAGTACGCAAAGTCGCCAACATCAGGTGGATAATTTCCAAATCGGCGCCGGTGTCGGCACATCCATATAGCTCTGCTCCAATTTGCAAGGGCTCACGAGAGGCGGTCAAGCTATCTGGGCGGCTGTGGACAACACTGCCAGCATAACAAAGACGGGTCACCCCTTCGCGAGAGCCGAGAAGATGGGCATCAATACGGGCAACCTGTGGGGTGATATCAGCACGCAGCCCCAATTGGCGGCCGCTGAGTTGGTCATCAAGTTTGAAGGTTTTTAAATCTAATGCCGCATCGCCATCAGAAACCAGCGATTCAACATATTCAATCAATGGCGGACATACCAATTCATAGCCATGAGTTCGAAACAGTTCCAGCATACTGGCCTTGGCTGTTTCGAGTTGTCTGGCGCTGGCTGGCAAAATATCAGCAATATTTTCGGGTAATAGCCAATTACGCATATCGGTTCACGAACGCTACACAAGAAAAGGGGCGGGGAGTCATTCCCCGCCCGAGGAAGCTATCACCACCTTGACGTGCAAGGTGGCTTGCCAATTAGTTATTTACCAGTTCCTTCGGCTCCTACACGCCCATTTGGGTTTTTCAGGTAGCGGAAGAAGCTTGCGCTTGGGTCTAACACCAACACATCGTTCTTATCACGGAAGCTTTGACGATAGGCTTCCATGCTACGCCAGAAGGCATAAAACTCTGGGTTACGACTGAACGCTTCATTATACAGTGCCGAGGCCGCTGCATCGCCTTCACCTTTCAAGGCTTGTGCTTTGCGATACGCTTCAGCAATGACCACTTCACGTTGTTTATCGGCATCAGCGCGAATCCGTTCGGCTTCTGCTGCACCTTCAGAACGCAGCTGGCTGGCCACAGTACGACGTTCAGAACGCATCCGGTCATAAATCGAAGTGCTGATTTTATCTGGAAAATCGACGCGTTTTAAGCGCACATCAATAATTTCTACACCGATACGGCGCGCATCTTGGTCAGCACGGGTGCGTACACTGCTCATGATGTCTTCACGTTTACCGGAGATAACTTCAGGTATCGTTTTTTGACCGAACTTAGCGCGCAAACCATCATTGACGGTTTGTTTCAACCGTGAGACAGCAATTGCTTCGTTGCCCCCAACACTTTTGTAGTATTGCTCGACATCCACCACGCGCCATTTCACAAAACTGTCCACCAACAGGTTCATTTTTTCGCGGGTGTTGTAGAGTTCGGGCGATTCGGGGTCAATGGTCCGAATCCGGCGGTCGAAGAAACGCACGTTTTGTAA
The DNA here is from genome assembly GCF_054781915.1 of Aquaspirillum soli. Taxonomy (NCBI): domain Bacteria; kingdom Pseudomonadati; phylum Pseudomonadota; class Betaproteobacteria; order Neisseriales; family Aquaspirillaceae; genus Aquaspirillum; species Aquaspirillum soli. Next base: position 10,278 of record NZ_BAAGTM010000006.1, read on the forward strand.
GAATGGGATTTTGAACTGCAACCCCGGTTCTTTTACCACACGGACCACTTCACCAAATTGAAACACCAAGGCATATTGCCGTTGGTCAACGGTAAACAGGCTCATGCTCAACAGCATGACACCAGCAAATAAAGCAACAACGGTGGGAATCAATCTATCCATTATTATCTTGCTCCCAAATCACGGTTGCGTACCACATCGCGGCCTGTGTTGGCAGCAGCGGGTGCGGCAGCTTCGCCTTCGTTTTGTGGCACTGTTTCGTTATTTGCCGCCGGTGCGGTCGAGGTGGGGCCCGGTTTTGCTTGTTGCATCAACTTATCGAGCGGCAGATAAAGCAGGTTTTGCCCATTTTTCTGATCGACAAAGACTTTGCTGGTCGAAGCAAGAATATCCTGCATGGTGTCGAGATACAGACGTTCCCGCGTAACTGCTGGGGCTTTCTGATATTCAGTTAACACACTGCTAAAGCGTTGTGCTTCACCCTCGGCACTGGCAATCACACGCTGTTTATACCCTTCGGCTTCTTGCATCAGACGTGCTGCCACCCCTTGGGCTTTCGGGATGACATCGTTAGCATAGGCTTGGCCTTCGTTGCGTAGCTTGTCTTTGTCTTGCCCCGCTTTGACTGCATCATCAAATGCCGCCAACACCGGTTCTGGGGGTTGTACGTTATTGATGTTGACTTTACTGATGCGAATGCCAAGTTGATAACGGTCAACGATTTGTTGAATCAACACTTGTGTATCGCTGGCGATCTTGGCGCGGCCTTCGTTGAGGACAAAGTCGACTTGATTGCGGCCAACGACTTCACGAATAGAAGACTCGGCGATTTGTTTCAGGATATCTTTACAGTCACGGTCGGCACAGGCATTTTCAAAAAGAAAATTGCGGGCACTGAGCACGTCATATTGCACTGATAATTGCACATCGATGATGTTGAGGTCTGAAGTGACCATCAATGCTTCTTCACTGACACGATTTTTATCGTTGCCACGGTAGCCAATTTCGAGGCTGCGGACATCCGTTAAACTGACGACTTCAACCTGTTCAATTGGATAGGGAATATGCCATTGCAAACCAGCATCAGCACTGCGATGGTATTCACCAAACCGAAGTACGACCCCTTCTTCGCGGGCATCAATCATATAAAAGCCGCTCGCTAGCCACAGGGCTGCAAGCACGCCACCAATCGCGACGATACCCCCTTTGAAGCCACGGCCACCGCTTGGAAAGCCATTGCCGTCTCCACCCGAATGATTACCGCGAAATTTACGGGTCACATTGCGGAAAATCTGTTCGAGGTCTGGCGGCCCGTCGTTACCACGGTTACCGCCTCCCCATTGCGGGTCGTTTTGGGACATGATTTTTCCGTGAATTTTGATCTATGAATGAGAAAGCTCGTCGTGTGGTTGAGCCAACTGTAGTCGTTCGGCAATTGCTTCACGTAACAGTTCAAGTCCGCTACCGGTTAATGCCGACACGCGGACAGCCACAACATGGCCATGTTCATCGCGTTCGATGGCAGCGTCTTGCCCTTTAATGTCGATTTTATTCCACACTATCAACTGAGGAATGGTGTCAGCCCCGATCTCTTGCAAGACCTTGTTGACTTCTTCGATTTGGCGTTCGCGGTTATCGCTGGCACTGTCCACCACATGTAACAGTAAATCGGCACGGACGGTTTCTTCCAATGTTGCACGGAAGGCTGCAACCAAGGCGTGGGGCAAGTCACGAATAAAACCAACGGTATCCGACACAATGATGGAATTGCGCCCACCTAGATAAAGCTTGCGGCTGGTGGTATCGAGGGTGGCAAATAGCTGGTCGGCGGCATAGGCTTTCGCTTTAGTCACGCTATTAAACAGTGTTGATTTGCCAGCATTGGTATAGCCGACAATTGACACGGTGGCGATGCCGGTACGCTCACGTCCACGCCGTTGCACTTGACGCTGTTTTTCGACTTGAGCGAGGCGATCTTTCAGCATCTTGACCCGTGCACCTAATAAACGGCGGTCGGTCTCGAGCTGGGTTTCACCAGGGCCGCGTAAACCAATCCCCCCTTTTTGCCGCTCGAGGTGAGTCCAACCACGGACTAAGCGAGTGGCAAGATGTTCAAGCTGTGCTAATTCAACCTGCAATTTACCTTCATGGCTTTTTGCCCGTTGGGCAAAAATGTCCAAAATCAGGCTATTCCGGTCAATTACCCGACATTCGAGGGTACGCTCTAAATTGCGCTGTTGGGCTGGTGAGAGAGCATGGTTAAAAATCACCACCGATGCCTCTTGTGCGGTTCGTTCAAGGCCAATTTCCTCGACCTTACCTTTGCCGGCAAACAAAGCGGCATCGGGGCGTTGGCGTTTACCCAACACCACACCACGCACTTCCACCCCTGCGCCACGGACCAACTCGACGCATTCGGCCACGCTATCAGCAAAATCGGGTTCGCCAAAATCGAGGCAAACCACGATTGCCTTATCACCTAAATCTGGGCGGTCAAACACAATCACACCGCTTTCGTCTCAGCTGAATAGAAGGGATGTTAGGCATCCGCATTGCCTGTTGGTGCCTCGTGTGGAATCGACACTGGGCGAGATGGCACGACCGTTGAAATGGCGTGTTTGTAAACCATCTGGGTGACCGTGTTTTTGAGCAACACCACGTATTGATCAAAAGACTCGATTTGGCCTTGTAATTTAATGCCATTGACCAAGTAGATCGATACTGGCACGTGTTCCTTACGCAGGGTATTCAGGAACGGGTCTTGTAGCATTTGCCCTTTCGCGCTCATCGCGGGGTACTCCAAAGTAGATTTAAGAGAAAAACTGCTGAGGTGGCAGCAGGTGAGGTCTTTTTACCATCTTTCTAGTCTCCTGCCCCCTCTTATTTCGCGTTTACTTGCGATTTTTACCACGTCGTTGGCCAGGATCGCTTGGACGTGCCGCCGTTTTACGACGTTCGAGGAAAGGATTCTCGGCACTGCGGTATTCCACCCGCAGGGGCGTTCCCTCTAGTTTGAACGCTTTACGGAAGCAATGTTCCATATAGCGGGTATAACTATCAGGAATTTTATCTAATGCACTGCCATGAATGATCACGATGGGTGGATTCATCCCCCCTTGGTGAGCATAGCGCAGCTTAGGCCGTACCAGACCGACACGTGGCGGTGCCTGACGCTCTTGGCTGATTTCTAGCACACGGGTTAATTTTGGTGTAGGCAGTTTCACCATCGCTGCAGCATAGGTGGCATCAATCGAGGCAAATAAATCGCTGACCCCGCGCCCCTGTAGCGCTGAAATGTAATGGAAACGTGCAAAATCCAAGAAAGATAACTTACGGGCAATATCGCGTTTGACTTGGTCGCGGCGTTCTTGATTGGTGTTATCCCATTTATTCACGGCAACAACCAAGGCGCGTCCTGCTTCGAGGGCAAAACCTGCAATACTGGCGTCTTGATCGGCGATATCTAAGCTGGCATCCAACACCAAAACAACGACGTTAGCATCTTCAATCGCTTTGAGGGTTTTCACCACAGAAAACTTTTCAATTGCCTCATCGACTCGGCTTTTTCGCCGTACACCAGCGGTGTCAATAATCGTGTACGACTGACCATTGCGCTCAAAATCGATATAGATACTGTCGCGGGTGGTGCCGGGCATATCAAAAGCAATCACCCGTTCTTCGCCCAAAATAGCGTTGACCAAGGTGGATTTCCCCACATTGGGGCGGCCAATAATGGCAAAACGCGGATGGCGGCTGGCTTCTTCTTCTGCTTCCTCGGGGAAAGGTTCTAATACGGCCTCGAGTAATTCACGCACGCCATCGCCGTGTGCGCCAGAAATTGCCCACGGATCGCCCAAACCGAGTTCGTAAAACTCGGCCGCAACCAGATCACGGCGCATCCCTTCGGCTTTATTCACCACCAGAAACACCGGCTTATTTAATTGCCGCAGGCGGTTAGCAATGACCTTATCTTGGGGGGTCATACCCGTACGAGCATCCACCAAAAAGATCACAGCATCGCCTTCATCCACCGCTTGCAAGGTTTGACGAGCCATTTCAAATAAAATACCGCTGTCGGCAATCGGCTCAAAACCGCCGGTATCGACGACCAAATACGGCTTATTACCACCACGGCCATGACCATAGTGGCGATCACGGGTTAGACCGGGTAGATCAGCAACCAGCGCATCACGACTCCGCGTGAGGCGATTAAACAGTGTCGATTTGCCGACATTCGGCCTTCCGACTAATACAACAGTTGGCTTCACGCCATCTCCTTAACGGCCTAAGGCCAAAATACGTCCATTTTCGGTTTGCAGTAAGACCCGTTGTGCCGACACATTCAGTGGGCGGCCTTGCAGTTCGTTACCACCAGTGGCAAGACGACCGACAAGGCTGCCATCTAGGCTTGATAACAGATGAGCATAACCTTCTGCATCATAGACTAGGACCTGTCCATTCAGTAGCGCAGGTGCAGACACACCACGATAGCGCAACCCTTCTTGCTTCCACATTGGGGTACCGCTGTAGCGATCAAAAGCATGGATAGTGCCATCATCTGCTGTGACATACAGCAAACGCGCATCAAAAGTTAAACCACGACTGGACGACAATTCGCGTGACCACAGTGGTGTGCCGCTTTTGGCATCTAAACATGCCACACGGCCTTGGAAAGCCACAGCACATACCATATTGCCGTCAAACACCGGTGGGCTGGCAACATCGGCAATCCGTTCTAATTCGGTGGCACCACGTGGCAGGGTGACGGCAGACTCCCAAATCAATTCACCACTGGCAAGATTGAGCACCCCCAAGCGGCCCCCTGACATGCCCAACAAAGCGACTTCACCACCGAGGGCTTGTAGCGAACCACTATGGCGGACGGTCAAAGCGGGTAGATTATGTTGATACACCCAAAGCTGGCGGCCATCGCGGCTGTCAAAGGCACTGACACGGCCATCTTGGGTTTGCACAATCACCTTATCACCCGCAACTTGGGCGGGGCTGGTGGGGAGACTCGATAAGGTGACAGTCCAACGTGCGCTGCCGTCAGCACGCAAATGTGCCATCAGTTTGGCTTGTTTGGTAATCACGTAAAAGTGATCGGCATTGGCAGCAATCCCTGCTGCCAAATCTTGTTTGAGCGTAAGACGTTGAATCACGCGTCCACTGTCGCTGTCTAACTCGAGCACCTCGCCGTTTTCACTGCTGACCCACACCCGATCGGCGATCACTGCTGGCTGAAAAACCCCTTCAGCACTGTTTTTTGCGACATCAACCCGCCATAACAATTCGGGGTTTTGTGACTGGCTGAGGGTTGTGAGCGGCGTGGGTTGTGGACGGCCATCGCCACTGAACCAACTGGCACAACCCGTTAAGGCGACACTGGCACATAAAGCAGCAGATAAAAGGCGTAAGCGAGGTGCAGTCATGTTTATTCAGCTCCTAGCGCATCGAGTTTAATCTCGGTTAAAGACCGAGAGGGCGACGCGCTTTTTTCTAGTTTTTGTAAAGCGGCACGATAGGCGCTGCGGGCGGCGGCAATATCGCCTTTCGCCACTAACACATCACCTTTTAAATCTAAAAAGCTACCTGCAAAGCCATCGGTATGCGGTTTGGCCAATTCGGCTAAAGCGCGGTCGAATTGTTTTTCATCGAGCAATACCGCCGCTAACCGCCAACGTGCTAAATCGCGAATGGCGTCTTCTTTGGTGTGTTCAATCACCCATTCCAAACTGCCACGGGCTTGTGCAAATTGGCCCGCTTCAAAGGCCAAACGGGCCTCGATTAAAGCGGCACGATTGGCGTAGGCTGTACTGCCATACTCTTGTTTCAGGGATTGAAACAAGGGGGCCAATTTATCTTGCTGGCCGCGTTCGAGATGACTTTCGATTTGGGCATAGTATTCACCTGCAGCAGCGGCCTGCTTACGTTGATACATCTGCCAACCTTGAAAGCCAAGATAACCGAGGCAAACAAAGGTCAATGCCAGTGCAATCCAGCGTCCCCAGCTGTGCCAAAAGCTACGGATTGCCTCGATTTGCTCTTGTTCTTGTAGATCAAACGCCGCCATCAGTCGGTTTCCTTTTGGGCTTGAATTTGTTGCAACAGAGTGCGAGCAGTGGTGGCTACTTCAGCAAAGGCCACAGTCTGTTGTGCTAGCCCGCCATGCAGAGGTTTTAATACCACATTGTTTTCTGTTACTTCATTGGCCCCGATAATCACTGCTCCATACGCACCGCTGGCATCCGCTTTTTTCATTTGTGATTTAAAGCTGGCCTCACCCATGTGTTGCACAACGCGCAATCCGGCTTGGCGCAATTGTTGCGCAACGCGTAAAGCATAGCGTGCGGTACCCTCGCCTTGGTGAATCACAAACCAGTCTGGCACATCAGCCGCAGGCAATAAGTTCTTCTCGCCCAATAACAACATCAAGCGTTCGACCCCCATCGCAAAACCAACGGCTGGGGTGGCTTGACCGCCGAGTTGTTCAATCAAACCATCATAACGACCCCCGCCACACACCGTACCTTGTGCGCCGAGTTCTTGTGTTACCCATTCAAACACCGACAGATTGTAGTAGTCTAAACCACGCACTAACCGTGGGTTTTCGACATACGGGATATTGGCATCGCGGATCATCTGTCGCCATTCATCGTAATGCTGGCGCGAAGCCTCACCGAGATAATCCAACAAGCGGGGGGCTTGTTCACAAATGGCTTGCATCGAAGGGGTTTTGCTGTCCAACACGCGCAGAGGGTTGGTGTAAAGACGGCGCTTGCCATCTTCATCTAACGCATCTTGATGCTGTTCGAGGTAGGCAATCAATGCTTGGCGGTGAGCGGCGCGTTCTTCACTGGAACCAAGCGTGTTGATTTGCAGTTGCAGATAGGGAGTTAAGCCTAAGCGTTGCCATAAATCAGCCAACATAATGACGATTTCAGCATCTACATCCGGACCACTGAAGCCGAGTGCTTCCGCACCAATTTGGTGAAACTGGCGATAGCGCCCTTTTTGTGGCCGTTCATGACGGAACATCGGGCCGATGTACCACAGGCGCTGTGTTTGTTTATACAACAAATTATGTTGCAGTGCCGCGCGTAAACACGAAGCGGTACCCTCTGGCCGTAGTGTTAGGCTGTCGCCATTGAGGCTGTCGGTGAAGGTGTACATCTCTTTTTCGACAATATCGGTGGCTTCACCAATCGAACGCACAAACAACCGTGTATCTTCCACAATTGGGGTGCGAATATTTTTATAGCCGTAGTCCTTGAGCCATTCACGGACGGTATGTTCAAAAAATAACCACTGATGCGAGGTGTCGGGCAGGATGTCATTCATCCCACGAATTGCTTGAATTTTTTCTGCCATGTTTCTGTATTCGTTAAAGTTACGCGAGTTGGCGTGTATCAATCAAAAATTAAATGGGTTTCAGTGGAATGACCTTGCGGCGTTTACTGCCCCCCTCGCCATAACGGGAATGAACATATTGTTCGACCAACGCCTGAAATTCGCTGGCGATTTGTTCACCTTTGAGGGTGACCGTTTTTTCACCATCCACATACACCGGTGCCACCGGAACCTCACCCGTGCCGGGGAGTGAGATACCAATATCGGCTAATTTACTTTCGCCCGGGCCATTCACCACACAGCCCATGACTGCCACATTCATACTTTCGACACCCGGATAGGCCAAGCGCCAAATCGGCATGTTATCGCGCAAGAACTGTTGAATTTGTGCAGCCAGTTCTTGGAAGAAGGTGCTGGTGGTGCGGCCACAGCCCGGACAGGCCGTTACCAATGGCGTAAACGAACGCAGCCCCATGGTTTGTAACAGCTCTTGTGCGACAATCACTTCTTTATCACGCGGTGCACCGGGTTCTGGTGTGAGCGAGATGCGGATGGTGTCACCAATTCCCTCTTGTAATAGCACCGCCAACGCTGCGCTTGATGCAACGATGCCTTTCGAGCCCATGCCTGCTTCGGTGAGACCAAGGTGAAGCGGCCAATCACAACGCGCCGCCAAAGAACGGTACACTGCAATCAGGTCTTGCACATGCGACACTTTGCACGACAAGATAATTTGATTTGATGGCAGGCCAAGTGCGACGGCTTTCTCTGCACTTTCCAGCGCCGAAACGATCAACGCTTCGCGCATCACCGCTTCAACTGGCCAAGGTTCGCTGCGGCGGGCATTTTCATCCATCAACCGAGCAGCCAAACTTTGATCGAGGCTGCCCCAATTGACCCCAATTCGCACTGCTTTGCCAAGTTCTGCCGCTGTTTTCACCATATAGGCGAATTTTTCGTCGCCTTTACTGCCTTTGCCTACGTTACCGGGGTTGATGCGATATTTTGCTAAAGCGCGTGCACAATCGGGATAGTCACGTAATAGGCGATCACCGTTAAAGTGAAAATCACCCACCAACGGTACGTTACAGCCTTGGTCATCAAGCTGTTGTCGAATCGTGGCCACTTGGGCGGCGGCTTCCGCACTGTTGACGGTAATACGCACTACCTCAGAACCGGCACGCGCTAATTCCAACACTTGGGCGACGGTGGCAGCAGCGTCTGCTGTGTCGGTATTGGTCATCGATTGAATCACAATCGGGGCATCACCCCCGACCGGAACTTGTCCCACCATCACTTGTTGGCAGGCACGGCGAGTTGGATAGTGAGAAGAAATCACCTATTGCAGCTCCAGTTTGGCAGTGGTGCCTTTTTTGATATGTTTTTTCAGATCAATGGCTTGATTGTTGTGGAACAGTTCGACTTCTGTGGCATTGCCAATGGTCATTTTGAACGGTGGTGTACCTTCGACAATCCGTTCCTTACCCGCTTTTTGCGTACCGAATACCACTCGTTCGCCTTTGCTATCCAAAATTTCCATCCACGAGTCTTGCTTCATCACTAAACGCAGTTGATGGTTGCCGTTGGAGGGAAGCGCAGGTGCCGCCGTAGCGGTTGTCGTGGTTGCCACTGGTGTTGGGGGCGTCACTGCTGGCGCTGCTGTGGTCGCGGTAACAGGGGGGGGAACAGCCGGTGTCGCAGCAGCACTTGGTGGTGGTGTCTGAGGGGCCTCAGCAGGTGGGGCTGGCGGTGTTGCTGCCGTTTCTGCCACTGGTGGTGTCGTTGCAACCGGCGCTTTTGCTACCGCTTCAGCGGGCGCTGCTGCTTCTGTATTGGCTTCAGTGGCTTCGCTGGGTTGTGACTGATACCACACGAGACCTGCACCGACGAATAACAAAGGCAGCAGCCATTTCCAGATCCCACTACCGGTATCTGCATTTGCTGTAGCCGGTGTGGCAGGAGCAGTGTCTTTTTCTTTGTGGCTCTCTGTTGATGCTGTTGTGCCTTGTGGCGTTACAGCAGCGGCAGGGCGTGCATCTGGTGCGGTGTTAGGTACTTGGCTATCTAACCACGCCATAATTGGTTCGAGGTCTAGCTCTAAAAACTTGGCGTAATTGCGCATAAAGCCACGGACAAACGTTGTCCCGGGCAGACTGCTGTAGTCGTCGTTTTCTAATGCCTCGACTTGTTTACGAGACAACTTTAAATAATCGGCGGCTTCTTGAATAGAAATGCCGCGCTTGACACGTTCATTGGACAGCAAGACGCCGGCCGAGACTAATGATTGGGATGAGCCCGGAACTTGGATTTCACTGCTCATGGAGTGTGCTCCACTCTAAAAAATAAAGGGCTTGCTTAAACAAAGAGTTAGGCATGATACCCCGTATTGCGGGGTCGCCATATCGGTTTTTACTCCGCCGCATTGTACGCTGCACAACTTTATTGGACTAGGCATCCGTGGTTGGGCGGTCTTGCCATTGTATTGTGCGACGGGTTTTATCTTGTACTTTCCCCGCTAATTGACCACAGGCAGCGTCGATATCATCGCCCCGTGTTTTACGAACCGTCACCACAAAACCGGCCGCTTGTAAAATTTCGCGGAAAGCGCGGATGCTGTTATTGCTCGAGCGCGCATAGCCAGAATGAGGAAAAGGATTAAATGGAATTAAATTAAATTTACAGGGCAAATCGCGTACTAAAGCAATCAACTCTTGTGCGTGGTGTGGACGATCATTCACACCATCTAACATCACATATTCAAACGTTACAAAATCACGAGGGGCTTTTTCTAAGTAGCGTTCACAAGCCGCCAGCAGCGTACGCAGAGGATATTTTTGATTGATGGGGACTAATTCATCGCGCAACGTATCGTTGGGGGCATGTAAAGACACCGCCAATGCGACAGGGCAATCTTCACGCAAACGGTCGAGTGCTGGGACAAGGCCCGAAGTGGATAAGGTCACGCGGCGGCGGCTAAGGCCATACGCATGGTCATCCAACATAATAGACATGGCATTGACCACATTATCGTAGTTTGCCAACGGTTCACCCATGCCCATCATCACGACATTGGAAATCACTCGTTCATTTTTTGGGGTCACGCCCATCGATTTATTGGCCCACCACAGCTGGCCAATAATTTCTGCTGTCGATAAATTACGATTAAAGCCTTGACGAGCGGTGGAGCAAAACGTGCAATCGAGTGCACAACCGACTTGCGAGGATACGCATAACGTGCCACGGTCGTCCTCTGGAATAAAGACGGTTTCAACACCGTTGCCGGTGCCGACATCTAACAACCATTTACGTGTTCCGTCATCCGAGGCTTGGCCGGTAATCAGTGCCGGGACTTTGACCTCGGCATTGGCGTTGAGCTTTTCGCGTAGGCTCTTGGCCAAATCGGTCATGGCATCAAAGTCGGCCTCGCCCATTTGATGAACCCACCGCATGACTTGCTTGGCACGAAATGGTTTTTCGCCTTGTGCTGCAAAATGATCAAGTAGTTGCGGCAGGCTAAAGTCGAGCAGGTTGGTTTTCATGGATGAATTCAGAACAGATGGGATGCAATAAAAAAAGAATAGCCTCTACCACACGGTAGAGGCTCACAGGCGGGATTAGCGGCTGTACACTTCAGAAGAAGGGAAGAAGTAAGCGACTTCGATAGCTGCGTTTTCGGCGCTGTCAGAACCGTGAACAGCGTTGGCGTCGATCGAATCAGCAAAGTCGGCGCGGATGGTACCAGCGTCGGCTTTCTTTGGATCCGTCGCGCCCATCAATTCGCGGTTTTTCGCGATGGCGCCTTCGCCTTCTAACACTTGGATCATCACAGGGCCAGACACCATGAAATCGACCAGATCTTTAAAGAAAGGACGCTCTTTGTGTACCGCGTAGAAGCCTTCTGCTTCGGCGCGCGACAGGTGTTTCATTTTTGCTGCGACGACTTTCAAACCAGCTGCTTCAAAGCGAGCGTAGATTTGACCAATGACGTTTTTTGCAACGGCATCAGGTTTGATGATTGACAGGGTACGTTCGATTGCCATAAAAGTCTCCACAATGATGAGGGATATTCAAAAATCAGGCTTTATGCTGCTGTAGCAGTCTGATGACTACTTGGTGCAAAAAAGCAAGGTAACCGAGCATTATAGCTAGAAAAATTTTTCTTTGCTGCACATTATTTGGGGTTCCATGCCAAAATCAACCACGCCCGTTCGGCCCGAATTCCCCGCAGGGGATCCTTTTGCCGGACAATTAAAAAAGCGTTTGCTGATCGCAATCTTAATTGTGCTCGCTGCAGGGGGCGCTTTGCCGCTATACCATGCCCTAACGGCTGAACCTAAACCATCGGCGAACCCTCCACCAGCGGCACCGGCTGTTGCAGAGGGGCGGATTGCACCTGCGGCTCCTCAGCCCGATGCAGCCACGCCGCCACCGCCTGTTGTTGCCGGTACACCGATACCACTTGCGCCGCCGCCACCCCCGCCGCCGCCGGTTGCTGCTGCGCCGATCGCCCCGCCGCCTCCGCCACCACCCGCGAAACCTAAGACCGAGCCGCCGCCCCCACCGCCACCAGAAGCGGCGACTAAAGCACCGCCACCTGCGCCGCTGCCTCAACCTGCATCCATCGTCCCCCCAATGGCGCCGCCTCCCGCAGCACAGAAACCAGCGGTTGCTGCACCTCCACCGCCGGTCTTTGCGCCGCCACCGCCGATTGCACCGGCTCCACCCCCCTCCCATGCTTCGGTGGGGTATCAGGTGCAACTGGGTTTATTTAGCAATCTGGATAATGCCGCCCGTTTGGTAGAAAAATTACAACGTCAAGGCATTACAGTAAAAACAGAAACGCGGGTCCACGTTGGACCATTTCAAAGTCGTGCCGAGGCAGAAGAGGCCATGACAAAATTAAAAGAGTTGGGTTTATCGCCGTTATTAGCGCCGGCTGGCGCCCGTTAATGTTGTTATAACAAGGAGAAATGATGAGTGCGATTGCCGTAGAGACGTTAGCACATGCCCTAGAAAAATTATTGTCTGGTCTGACTGTTTTGACCGCACAAGAAGATGGGATCGAAGAACGGCCACTTAAAAATTGCCGTGGTAGCGTGTTGGCACAATCAGTGGCAATTGAGGCCGAATTGTTGTCCCAACTCGGTTTTTCGGCAGAACATCAGCTACCCGCTGGTTTGTGGCTGACGCCGGTGCATACTGGCTTGGCCGCCGCCCTCGGTTTACCGACTTTACCCGTGTGGCGGCCCTTAAAAGTCTCGGTTTTTTTCAGTGGTGAGGATTTAACCGAGCCCGGTGAAGTGTTACATGCTGATCGTCGCTATAACAGCCATCGCTATTGGTTGCGTGGCGCTTTGGTGGCGATGGGGTGCGAAGTGCGCGATTTGGGTGTGGTGCCCGAGAGCGTTGCCGCGACTCGTTTAGCGTTGTCGAATGCCGCAGAGAACAGTGATTTAATCATCACTTGTGGTGGCGTAGAAGAAGACTATGTGCAACAGGCGATCACCCGTGAAGGGGTATTGCAACAAGCGCAGATTGCCATGAGTGGTTTACCGGTGTTGAGCTGGGGTAAGGTTGCCAGTGCCGACTTTATTGGTCTACCGAATGCCATGTTGCCGGCGTATCTGTTGTTCTTGTTGGCGGTGGCGCCAGCACTACAGCGGATGCGTGGTTTGGATTGTGCTCGTTATGCCAGCCCATGTTACCGTTTGCCCTTGACCACCGAATTGGCGGCACAGGAATATGAGCAGGTGTTACCAGTGCAGGTCATTAAAAATGAACAACAACAGGCTATCGCTGTCCAACTAAGCCCTGCGGCACCGCACTTGTGGTCGTGCTTACAGTCACAAGGGTTGATTCGTGTACCGGCTGGGCAGGCTGTGGCTGCGGGTGAAACCGTTGCGTTTTATACTTTTGAGCGTCTGTTGTGATGGTATGCCAGCATTGAGTTTTGTGGGAGGGGCCTTAACACAGCCCCTCACTGTCGTCGCTACACTAGATGAACCCATTTTAGATTTGGTGCGCCGTTGTGATGATTTACCCCTGTCGTGGCGTTGTGGTCGTGGCACCTGTGGTACATGTGCTGTCCGCGTCAGTCATCAGCAACAACCACAACCGCTACTGATGTCACGTAAAGAGCGCAATGTGTTAGTGCGCCATCGCTACCTGCCGCAATCTGCTTTGCAACAAGACACCTTTATTGATTCGCCTGCGCTGTGGCGGCTTGCCTGTTATTTGACGGCTAACCAGCCGTTAGTCATCTCTCTCGACCCGCCCAGCAGCGAAGACGTGTCCTAACAAAAAAGGAAAATGATGAAACAGAATGTCAGGGTATGGGATGCCCCAATCCGCTTATTTCATTGGGCCTTGCCCCCGCTAATTGGTTTTATGTGGTACTCGGGTGAACAAGGCGGTGAGTGGTTGTTGTGGCATATTCGTGTTGGTTATGTGGTTGCCACTTTATTGTTATTCCGCCTGATTTGGGGCCTGATTGGCAGCCAAACCGCACGATTTACCCAATTTATTCGCGGCCCCAAAGCGATCTTGGCCTATATGCGTGGGCAATTACCAGAAGATCAAATCCCCGGCCACAACCCATTAGGCGCGTTGATGGTGATGGCGCTGTTGGCTGCGCTGTTGTTTCAGGTGGTGTCGGGGATGTTATCGAGTGATATTGACTCGTATATGTATGATGGCCCGTTAATTCATTTGGTCGGCAGTGAATGGTCAGAACAAATCACCGTTTGGCACAAACAAGGCATTAACTATTTATTGGCGTTGATTGCTGTGCATGTTGGGGCGGTGTTGTTCTATCTGTGGGGTAAAAAAACCAATCTTATCCGCCCAATGGTGACCGGAATTAAACCGATTGACAGTGATGCCGAGTTAGACCGTGTGGAGTTTATTCCACCAATTATTGCCTTGGTCACACTGGTGGTGTCTGCTGGCGCGATTTATACGTTGGTAACGCGATTGTGAGCGCGGCACGTTTGCCTATGTTGTCACCATTATGGTCAATTCACCTTGCTGTGTTGTTGTTTGGTTTGGCTGGGTTATTTGGCAAAGCTGTGGCGCAACCGGCATGGGTGATTGTATTAGGACGGACGGTGTTTGCCGCGTTGGCGGTGGCTTTGTTGGCGGTGTGGCGACATCGTTTGTCTGTACTGTGGCAAGTCAAATCGTCGCAACGCTGGCGCTTATTGTTGGCCGGTGCAGTGTTGGCATTGCATTGGACAACCTTCTTTGCGGCGGTGCAATACAGTACGGTGGCGATTGCGCTGTTGGGGTTTGCCAGTTTTCCAGTGTTTGTCGCATTGTTAGAACCATACTGGTTTGCCGAGCGGATACAGCGGCAAGAGTGGGCGATGATTGCCTTAGTGACCATTGGTTTATTGTTAGTCGTCCCAGAATGGCGGTTTGAAGCCAGTGCAACACAGGGCTTGTTGCTAGCGGTATTGTCCGGCGCCTTATTTGCTGTATTGGCTTTATTAAATCGCAGTATCGGCGCGTTGTCGGTGTTATCCAGCACCTTTTGGCAAAATGCGGTGGCGGCTGGGGTATTGTTACCGCTGTGGTGGTGGTTGCCGCCGGTGGCCTTAACGCTACACGAATGGTCGGCCTTGCTTTTTTTGGGCGTGGTGTGTACTGCTTTGGCACATGGTTTGTTTATTGCCAGCTTGGGCGTGTTGCCGGCGCGGCAAGTTGCGGTGATTACGGGGTTAGAACCGGTGTATGGGATTGGTTTTGCTTGGTACGTCTTTCATGAACAACCAACTTGGCTGGCATTGGCGGGTGGCGCGTGTATTGTGGTGGCGACAGTTTGGGCTTCATTGGCTAAGCCAAAGCACGGTTAAACGGTGAGATTGACGATGGCGCTTGCCCCTGCAATTGAAAAAAAACTCAGCAAACTGGGTATTCAACAGCCCTCTGATTGGTTATTACACTTGCCGCTGCGCTACGAAGACGAAACGCAGTGTTTCGCTATTGCCCAAGCACCGTTGGCACAATCCGTCATGGTGGAAGGCATTGTGCAGCATTGTGAGGTGAAACAACGTGGTGGGCGGGGGCAACTGCGGGCAGTGATTGCTGATGCCAGCGGACAGCTGGTATTGCGTTTTATCCATTTTTATCCGAGCCAAATCAAACAATGTAGTGTTGGTCATCGTTTACGGGTGTTTGGTGAAATTCGCCAGAATTTTTTTGGTCAGGCGGAAATGGTGCACCCAAAATGCCGTGTGGTGGCCAGCAATACCCCGTTATCCACCCACCTTTCCCCTATCTATCCCGCCACCCAAGGGATTACCCAATCGCAACTACGTAAATGGATTGATGCTGCCCTTGAACAGATCCCACTCGATGACACTTTGCCCCCCGCGATGTTGCAAACATTGGGCTTGCCGAGTTTTTCCGAGGCGGTGTTGACCCTGCATCATCCTCCCGCTGGCAGTGAAGTTGCTGTATTGCAATCACCGCAGTTTCCGCCGTGGCAGCGGATTTATTTTGATGAGCTATTAGCACAACAGCTATCGATGCGTTTGGCTTATCGGGCACGACAGCGCAAATCGGCGCCGATTTTACAGGGAAATGGCCGGCTGACTTCGGCGTTGCTACAACAGCTGCCCTTTGCGTTAACCGCTGCACAGCAGCGAGTCTGGCAGGAAATCCAACAAGATTTACAAGGTGGACAGCCGATGCACCGCTTGTTACAGGGTGATGTTGGTGCGGGGAAAACCGTGATTGCGGCACTATCGGCTTTAGATGCGATAGAAGCCGGTTATCAAGCTGCATTGATGGCCCCGACAGAAATTTTGGCTGAACAACATTACTTAAAACTGCGGCAATGGTGGGAAAGTTTGGGTTTAACCGTGGTGTGGTTATCGGGTAGCTTGAAAAAATCACAGCGCCAAGCCGCATTAAAACAGATTGCCAATGGAGAGGCTTGTTTGGCGGTGGGTACCCATGCGCTATTTCAAGAAGACGTTGCTTTTGCGCGGCTGGGTTTAACCATTGTGGATGAACAACATCGTTTTGGTGTTGCACAACGCTTGGCACTACAAGCTAAAGGTGGCGAAACCCATCAGCTTATGATGTCGGCCACACCGATTCCGCGTACCTTGGCCATGAGCTACTACGCTGATTTGGATGTGTCAGTGATTGATGAATTACCCCCCGGACGGACGCCGATTCGTACTCGCTTGATTGCCGCAAAACGGCGGCCAGAGGTCATGGCGGCTATTGCGCGTGAAATAGAACAAGGTCGCCAAGCCTATTGGGTGTGTCCTCTGATTGAAGAATCAGAAACCTTGGAACTCCAAACGGCTGTTGCCACGCAACAAGAATTGATGCTGGCCTTGCCACAGCTCACGATTGGTTTAGTGCATGGCAAGATGAAGGCTGATGAGAAAGCAGCAGTGATGGCAGCATTTCTTGCCAATGAAATTCACCTATTGGTGGCGACGACCGTGATTGAAGTCGGTGTTGATGTACCAAATGCGACCTTGATGATTATCGAACATGCCGAGCGTATGGGCTTGGCACAGTTACACCAACTGCGGGGGCGCGTTGGACGCGGACGACATGCCAGCAGCTGTGTGTTGTTATTTGAAGAACCGCTGTCCGAGCTGGCGCGTGCGCGTTTACGGGTGATTTATGAACAGACCGATGGCTTTGAAATTGCGCGACAGGACTTGTTGATTCGCGGGCCGGGAGAGTTTCTCGGTGCCAAACAAAGCGGCACGCCAATGTTGCGGTTTGCCGACATCGAACGCGATGTGGCGTTGCTAGAGGAGGCGCGACAATGGGCGCCGCGTTTATTAAAACAATGGCCCGATGCCGCACGCGCCCATTTAGCCCGTTGGCTAGGCGGACGTGAGCATTTCCTACACGCCTAGCGCCACTGAGCTAACCACTGCGACAAGCCGTTGATGTCTGCGCGTTCGGCGTAATTTTCTACGGTCTGTGCAAACTCAGCATACTCAGGGCTATGTTCCGCCAACTGTTGTGCCCAGTCGATTAAATCCGACATCGCGCCCATGTCCAACCACTGTTGCAGTTCTGCCCGTTGTGCCGCTGGTGGTGGCACACAAGCAATTGTGGTTTTTGCCGCGTGCGTGGGGCGGTTGTTTTGTAGCGGTAAATGCAGCAATTCTGCTAACACATGGCGTAATTGCGCTAAGTTAACCGGCTTTAACAAGGCAGCATGAAAGCGTTGTACGGTATGGACAGGCGGGGGGGCGGCAGACAGCAATATTACCGGCACCTGCGGCCATAGGGTGTTGACTGCTTCCAATACCTCTAAACCATTGCTTTCCGGCATGGAGAAATCGGTCACAATCAAATCTGGCATCGCCAGACTGCCATCGCTTAGTTCATCAATAAAATCGCGTCCCTCTGCCCACGCCTCTACCTCAAATCCAAGACCTTCCAATTCATCTTGCAACAGATTGCGCACATCTTTGGTGTCTTCCAACAGCACAAGGCGATACCCACTGCCATCCAGTTCTGGCAAGGCCAATTCCCCATCAGGTAAGCGATGGTGAGGAATGCTGTCCTCGTGGGCGGTGGCAAAGCTGACATGCAAGGTAAAATGCGTGCCCTTTCCAAGCTGACTGCTGACCTCTAATCGACCTTGCATCCGCTGTACCCATTGCGCTGCAATCGCGAGGCCAAGGCCTAAGCCTTGTTGGCTGCGCCCATTATCTAAACGCACAAACGGATCGAAAATAGAGTCGATTTGTTCGGCAGCGATACCGATACCACTGTCAATCACATGAAAGCGCAGTTGGACAATACCGGTATTGGGCTGCTGGCTGACCATCTCCACCACAAAGCGGATTTCACCTTGTGAAGTAAATTTCGCCGCATTGGTCAACAGATTATCTAACACCTGTCGTAATCGTTTGCCGTCTACTTTAATCACCGGCGGTAGCTGACCAACAGTTTGGAACACAAAACGATTTTGTCGCCGCATCGCCACTTGTTCTGCATCACGGGTGATGCCTTCTAGTAAGGCATGGAAATACAGTGGCAAGGGCTGCATCCGTTCGGTTGGGCTGCCTCTGGCGTAATCAATTAAATCATCAATTAAACTCAATAAATGACTGGCGCTACGCCGAATAATTCGCCCGCGTTCTGCGTCCTCACGTCCCCCAGCTAAAATCAAATCAGCATAACCCGTGATTGAGGTGAGTGGCGTTCGTAAATCGTGACTGACCCGCGCTAAAAAATCGCTCTTGGCGCGATTGGCCTCTTCGGCAGTGTGTAGGGCTGTTTTTAATGCGTGTGTTCGTTCAGTAACAGCTTGTTCTAATTGCGAGTGTTTTAACTGTTGCGCTTCAATTAACGCTGTTTGTGCTGCTAGATGTTGTTGATGAAGGGTTTTATTGCGACTATATAGACCCATCACCATTAACAACAATAAATCTATATTCAAAGCCCATGCTAAGGCCTCTTCACTGATAAATAACCCAGTGGTACGTAGTCCATAAAAATCCATTAAGCGTAAAATATGAACAAACCAAGACAGCAAAGAGGAAATCGTAAATAGGGTGAGATTTGGAATGCCACGTTTCCAAGCAATAACAACAGAAATTGGCCAACATAGGTTAATCACAACAGAGAAAGCATTAAGAATTTGTGCTGTGATGAAATAATCAGCAAAAGCACAGCCAGCTGCACACAAAACCATCACAGCCATTAAGCCTTGATAGACCCGATTCCAGACTGGCAGTTGTTGCGGCAGTTGCAGCAATACACGCCAAGTTAGCAGAGACAAGAAGAGTGTGATACTGCCTATAGTACCGGGAGCCCTCACCAGCCATTCAGCGCCATTGGAGAAAAAATGTTGGTATAAATAGCCTTGGAAACTGATTTCATATAATACAGCGCTACAAATCAACAAACTTAAATATGAGAAAATTTGATCGCGTAGCGTGACTGCATGAACTATTGCATATAAGCCGATGGTAATCATCGACCCTAAAAAAATACCAAGCAATAATTTATATTCTGCTTCTGTTTCTCGAAACTTGAGTGGCTGCCAAAGCTCAGGTTGAATATGAATCGCTGATCTAGATTCGATTCGAATCAAAAAACGAATGGTATGGTTATCACTTTTTAGTGGAAAGATAGGATTCAGTGCCACAACTGGACGTGCAGAAAGTGGGTGGTTATTCCCTGCTAATATCGTCGATTGAATCGAGTTCTTTTCATCCAGTAAATAAAATCGCACATCTTCTAATCGAGGTGGCCCAATTTCTAGCCAATAGCCAGCCAGTGAACTTGGTAATTCACCATAAAGCCAAATTGCACTGCGGCTGTAACCGATATTCAGTGTTTTATGGCTGGCAGGTTGAAAGGCGGCTAATTGGAGAACTACCTGTTCTGCACTGAGTTGATGACTTTTATCTTCCCATTGGAAAAGATGATGGACGAGCTTAACAGGGGGTGATGAAGACGTGGGGTTGGGGAATAAGGCTACCACCAATCCCATCATCAGCGCGATGACCAAGCCAAGAATAATGAGTGAGCCTCGGTTGACCGAGGCGGGGGCGCTGACCTGCATTTACTCTTTACTGGGCTCGCCGTTTTGGCGGAAATTGCGCGGTGAGACCCCAAAGCGTTCACGGAAAGCGGTCGAGAAATTGGCTGCGCTGCTATAACCGAGTTGGCTGGCGATCAGCTGAATCTCAAGTGAGGTATCTGATAACAAGCGGCGCGCCTCTTTCAGACGTTCTTCACGCAGAAAATCAAACACAGTGACACCTGCACATTGCCGGAAAGCTTCGTTTAACCGGCGGCTGTTGGTGCCTACCGCCTTAGCGAGATCGGCAAGTTCAAGAGGATGTTCCAATTGTTGGGTAATCAACCGCCGTGCGGCGCGGAACAACACCTGATCGAGCCCCTGTCCTTCTTCTTGTGGTGTGGCAGCGTCGGCTTGTAGATCTTGGCTTTGTGTATGTTGCGTTAATCCAAGATGCACCGCGACACGTAATCGCACTTCTTCAAAGTCAAATGGTTTGGTGACATAGTCCACCGCCCCTTCGCTGAGGCCGGCTACCCGCTCTTGTGGTGATGCAGCGGCGGTGAGAAAAATCACTGGAATATGGCGTGTGCGTTCGTCGGCTTTAAGCAGGCGACACCCCACAATCCCATCGGAATTTGGCATCCGAATGTCCATCAAAATCAAATCCGGCATCACAATGAGGGATTTGTCATATGCGTCACGACCATTTTCCCCGACATATAAACGGTAACCACGTTGGCGTAAAAAGTCTGCCAGCAATAAACGATCCTCGGTGACGTCATCGACAACAAGGATGCGCGGGGCGCAGAAAAAAGGAGACGTCGCGGACATCGTGGAACGGGAAGAGAGCGTGCTGTTCATATCTTGGAAAAGGGTAGGGTTCAAGCACCCACAGGATAGTCGCTCTTAGGTCGATCTGCACTCGATAAAAAAAATAATTCCTGTGATCAAAACTTTCTTTACGTAAGTCAAAAGTTGAGTATTGCCGGTTCACAACACAGACTGCATCATGTGCTAGCATAAACATCAACGAAAAGAATTATGAAAAATTCTTATGTCATTGTTGATTGTGGCGTTTCGTGCAATCCTGTGGCACGCTTTGGTAATACAAGGAGGAAATATGAGTTTCTTGCGAAAAACAGCTCGTTCGGTGGCGCTGCGTTTGTATATGAAGCGGCGTATCTCGGCACTACAGCTGGTCAGAATGCTGCACTTGTTAGAGCGCAGCACCCATTCTTAATCTGGCTTAACCCCGCTTAGCTGGGTTGCCAACAAGGATAATCGGTGTAGCCTACGGCTCCCCCACCATAAAAAGTATTCGCATCGGGGGCGTTCAGTGGTGCTTGATGAGCAAAGCGGTTTACCAAATCAGGATTGGCAATATAAGGCCGTCCAAAACCGACGGCATCAGCTAATCCTTTCTGGATCATCTCATCTGCGCGTTGGGCATCGTAGCCACCTGTCCAGACCAAGCTACCGCTAAATTCATGGCGTAGGCTATCGCGGAAAGTATCGCTGAGGGTTGGGCCACCTGCCCAATCGGGTTCTGCGATATGGAGATAAGCAATTTCTCGTTCTTGGAATGCCCGCGCCAGATAAACCGCCATCGCTTCAGCTTCTCGGTCTTGCATATCATTGAACGTGCCAAAGGGTGATAAACGCACGCCAACGCGCTCTGGCCCCCACACTGCCACCACTGCATCCAAGACTTCTAATGGAAAACGGGCGCGGTTTTCAATATTTCCGCCGTAGTCATCCGTGCGCTGGTTGCTGCCGGTGCATAAGAACTGGTCGAGCAGATAACCATTGGCCATGTGAATTTCCACCCCATCAAACCCAGCGCGTTTGGCACGCGCAGCGGCAGCGGCATAATCCTGTGCAATCGCTGGTAATTCACTGCTATCAAGGGCACGCGGCGACGCTGTGGGAACATTGGCAGGTGTGCCATCTGGTTGGACGACAAAGCATTGTGCATTTGCAGTGATCGCACTTGGTGCAACAGGCGCGGCACCGTTTTCTTGTAACAGAGGATGGCTAATACGTCCGACATGCCACAGCTGTAGCACAATTTTGCCGCCTGCGGCATGAACTGCCTGCACCACGCGCTGCCAGCCTGCTTCTTGTTGTTCGGTATAGATGCCGGGGGTCCACGCATAGCCTTGCCCCTGCTGAGAAATTTGTGTGGCCTCACTGACGATTAAACCGGCGCTTGCACGTTGGGCATAATATTCGGCATTCAATTCACTTGGAACATCGCCGGGTTGTGCCGCCCGTGAACGCGTTAATGGCGCCATCCAAACGCGATTGTTCAAATGCAAGGCCCCGCAACGCATGGGGGACAACAAATGTGGGTAAGCCATAACACACCTCTCCTTTTGAACAAAACAAAAACATCAACAGCCCGTGTTTTGATACTGTGTTGATGATAAGCCCAAGCCAAATGAGGGCAACACCGGCTTTTGCCATCTTTTGTTTCCATGAAACAGGAAATTCCAATATGTCATCTTTTGATCCATCATGGCTCGTTCCGAATTGGCCCGCCCCTGCTCATGTTCAGGCATGTTGTACCACTCGACTTGGGGGCGTCAGCCAAGCACCGTTTGCCAGTTTCAACCTCGGCGATCACGTTGGCGATGATCCGCTGGCGGTGGCCGAAAATCGCCGTTTACTCAGTCTTGCCTTACCCAATCCACCACATTGGCTCACGCAAACCCATTCCACTCAGGTCAATATCATCACTACACCCACAGCAAATGCGGTGTTGCCTGCTGATGCCAGTGTGACGCAGATACCAGAGGCAGTGTGTGTGGTGATGACAGCAGATTGTTTGCCGTTGTTATTAACCGATCAACAGGGCACGGTGGTGGCAGCGGTTCATGCCGGTTGGCGGGGGTTATGTGATGGCATTATCGAACGCACAGTGGCAGCGATGGCTGTCCCTGCGACAACATTATTGGCGTGGTTAGGGCCGGCGATTGGGCCCAATGCGTTTGAGGTGGGGGCTGAGGTACGAGCAGCCTTTGTGGCTCAGGCAATAGAAGCAGAACAGGCGTTTATCCCACAGCAAAACGGGAAATATCTGGCGGATATTTATCAGTTGGCACGACAACGTTTGCAGGCTGTCGGCGTGTCTAACATCAGTGGCGGCACCCATTGCACGGTGACTGACAGCGAGCGTTTTTTCTCTTATCGCCGTGATGGGCAAACAGGCCGGATGGCCAGTTGCATTTGGATTTCTGCAGGCACAACTGAGTTGAATCATGACCTTTCCACAGCAAGCTAAAGGCCCTTTTGCTGCCGTTTCCAGTGGGGTGATTGCGGGCATTTTGGCGGTTACGGTCGCGGCGGCGTATGCGTCCTTGTTATATCGTGGTGTTGCTGCGGTGCATGTCGGCTTTGGTTTTAAGCTGATTTTATGCGCGTCGGCGTTGAGTGCAATATGGGTGACGTGTTACAGCCGCTTGCCCGGTTTAATTGCTGGGCCGGATGATTCTGCTGCAGTCGTATTGGCGGGATTGGCCGTCATTGTTGCGGGGCAGGTCGCAGCGGCACAGGGCAGCCCCGAGCGTGCCGCGCTCACGATTGCGGTATTGCTGGCACTGAGTAGCGCCGCCACCGCTTGTGTGTTCTATGCCGTTGGACATTTCCAACTCGGTAATATCATTCGCTATCTGCCTTCGCCGGTGATCAGTGGTTTTTTAGCCGGCGCAGGGGTGTTGCTTTTTATGAGCGGTCTGGGTTTGGCGGCGGTGGTGCCAGAATTGAGCCTAACGCATCTTAATGCTTGGCCATTACTGCTCGAGCAAGGCGGCATGATTTGGCCCGCTCTCGCTGTTGCCTTGGCCCTGTGGTACGGCTTTCGCCACATTGAACATCCACTGTTTATGCCATGTTTGTTGGCAGTGGCAGGTGGCGTGTTTTTTCTGTTGTTAGCTGTATGCGAGGTTTCCACTGCCACGGCGCGGCAATGGGGCTGGTTATTTGATTTACCGGCAGCAGGTGAGGGCTTGCCGTTGTCGGCGTGGTTAACTGGTTGGCAACAGGTGGATGTCGCGGCATTGTTGTCGGTGCTACCCGAGCTGTTATCTGTTTTGTTGGTGGTGCTGATTGCGATGTTGTTGCAAACCGGCAGTTTAGAAAATCTGTTGCAACAAGATATCGACGTCAATCAAGAGCTGAAACAAACCAGCGGTGCGAACTTTGTCGCTGCGTTGTCGGCAGGCCTGCCGGTGGTACCGTTTATTGGTGATACATCTTTAAATTTACAGCTCGCGGGGCCAAACCGCATCGCAGGTTGGGTATTGGCAGCGGTGTGTGTGCTAGCAGCGATAGTGGGCTTAGAGCTGATTCAGTGGCTACCGACCTTTGTTTTAGCCGGTATTCTGTTGTTTTTTGGGCTGTCGCTACTGGAAAACAGTGTCTGGAAAGGCTGGCACACGCTGCGGCGCAGTGATTTTTTGCTGGTGTTATTGGTGGCGTTGACGATCAATATTGCTGGATTCAGCGTCGGTACTTTGCTCGGAGTGGTGCTGGCGGCGGTGATTTTTCTGCGTGATTACAGCCTCTTGCCGGTGGTACGGATTCAATTTAATGCTGCGAATGCCCCATCGCGTATTGATCGTGCTGCAGTTGAACGGGAACGGTTAACCCAACAACCGCAATGGTTGCTGGGCTTGGAGTTAGAAGGGTTTATCTTTTTTGGTTCTGCACATCGCGTTGATAAGCAGGTCATCACCGCTTTGCAGAGCGAGGCCAATATTTCCTACCTGATTTTGGATTTCAGACGGGTGCAAGGGATTGATGCGTCGGCGGCAGTGGTGTTTCGTAAAATCATTCGCCGTGTGCAACAACAGCAAGGCACGGTCTTTTTTGCGGGTCTATCGCCGGAAGTACAACATACTTTAGCCAGTGCCCTGCCCGATTTTGAACACATTTACCTTGATTTAGACCACGCGCTCGAAGCTGCAGAGGAAGCCTATTTGCAACAACATACACTGGCCATGCCTATTGGTACACCACAGCCGGTGGTGGGTCTTTCTGCGGCGTTATTGCCTTATGGTGAATTACGCGAGGTGGCTGCAGAATCGGTGTTGATTGCCGAGGGGCAAGCGGCTTCGGGTTTGTATTTTATTGTGCGCGGCAGTGTATCGGTGCGCAGTCATGATCGGATGGGCAAACCGATTCGACTACGACGGTTTACCGAAGGAACGGTGATTGGCGAGATGAGCCACTATTTGCAGCGTCCGACCAGTGCTGCAGTGGTGGCAGACAGTGCGCTAACGGTGTTGTGTTTGTCGCCACAGGCGATTGCTACCCTAGAACAAAACCAGCCTCAGTTGGCGATTCGTTTGCATCAGGCGGTGGCAACGGTGTTGGCACAGCGTTTGTTGGCAACCAATCAGAGTTTGCAAGCGGCGATTGCCTAAGGCCATGTGTTAGGAGGGCTTCGCTAGCGGCAATCTGTGACAAAAAATGCCGCTATTTGGGGTGTTTTACGGGATTTTTTGCCGCTTTTATGCAAAAAAACACCTTAAATGGCTTGGCATATTGATTGCAATAGGCAGACTGTTTTTTTGTCTGAGATCAGGTCTATGAAAATTGAAAATCAGTCTGCGGTGAATTCAGCCGCAGCGTCACGCCGAACCACTTCGGCACAAAGTGCAGCGACTTTTCAACAGGCGATGGCACAGGCGACAACACAGCGCGATACGCAATCGACGTCCTCATCGCAAAAAACCACATCAACTACACCAACCGCGCCAACAAAAAGCGCGCGTGATGAGTTGTTTGAGTTTTTAAAAAAATCACCAGAGCAACGTTTGCGAGAAAAAATTTTGCGGGAAATGGGGCTCACTGAAGATCAGTTAGCGGCGCTACCGCCAGAGGAGAGAGAGAAAGTAGAAAAGGAAATTACTGAGCGAATTCGACAGCAGTTGTTTGCAAATCAGGCTTGATTTGACTGGGATGGTCGCCAAAGTGCAACCATCCCATTTTTTGTGATGCTCAACATGGCTAAATCCCGCTGGCAACGGCTTTTAGCGGAAAATCCAGTTTGCTGTTCTTAACTGCGATAAATAAACGTAACCTATGTACTAGTAAGATAAGCTCTATTTATGTGCTCAATGTGTTGAGTTTGCTTGATCAAGCATTGTCTTACGTGGATGTTCTACGTTTTTCCATCCTCGTTGCTGCGAATAAAGTCAACGACTGATCGCCGATTTCACAATCGTGACACCAATGATCCCCAAGATGGCGCCTGTTAGCTTATCAATATAAAAAGCCATTTTAGTAAAACGTGTTCTGATTTTGGGGGTCGATAATAACAATACAATCGCGGCATCCCACAAAAACACCACGCTGGTCATCCATACACCCAAAGAAATTTTAAAGCCAAGACTGACTTCATTTGTCAACACCACAGTAAATAAGCTCAGATAAAAAAGCAGATTTTTTGGGTTGAGAATGCCTGACATAAAACCAGTAGCCAGTTCAAAGGCAAAGGATTTGTTTTGTTGTGGCTTGTTTGACGCTTCGACTACTGCAATATTTTGATAACTCGACTTTCTGGCTTTGAGTGCTTGTATCGCCAAATAAATCAAAAACAGCCCACCAATTATTTTTAGTGCGATCATAATTGGTACTGAGCTGGCTAAAATAGAGCCGACACCAACTAAACACAGCGCAATATAAACTGCATTAGCGATAGCAATACCCAGTGCTACACCGATTGCATTTTTCGTTTTGTTGCTAATCGCGCTTTTCACAATCAATAAAAAATCTGGCCCCGGACTTAATAAGGCCAGAAAGTGAGCGAGGGCAACGGTGATAAAAATACTGGTTAAACTCATGTCCATCTCACAACTCCAAAATTTTTCGTCGATGAATCCTAACACAGGCTGTCTGTTTTGCATTTGCTTCAGCCACCACCTGCATCCAACTCGAATCCACACCGGACTTTGCCCCGTTGTCGCGGTGGCTTTGTTAGAATCGGTCTTCTATCTCTGATTTCCGGAAAGTGCCCCATGTCTGGTAATACCTTTGGTTTATTGTTCACAGTCACCAGTTTTGGCGAATCGCATGGCCCTGCGATTGGTTGCGTTGTTGATGGTTGTCCTCCCGGCATGGCCTTGTCCGAAGCGGATATTCAACACGAACTCGACCGCCGCAAACCCGGCACCAGTCGCCATGTCACACAACGCCGTGAACCCGATACCGTAGAAATTTTATCCGGCGTGTACGAAGGAAAAACCACCGGTACCCCGATTGCCCTGCTGATTCGTAACACCGACCAACGCAGCAAAGACTATGGCAATATCGCTGATACCTTCCGCCCCGGTCATGCTGATTACACCTACTGGCACAAATATGGCATTCGCGACCCACGCGGTGGTGGGCGGTCTTCGGCGCGGGAAACGGCGGTGCGAGTGGCGGCGGGGGCGATTGCGAAGAAATGGTTAGCCGAGCAATACGGTATCGTGATTCGTGGTCATATCACGCAAATCGGCGACATTGAGATTCCTTTTGTCTCGTGGGACGAGGTGAATAATCCTTTCTTTGCCGCTGACCAAAGCAAAGTCCCTGAGCTGGAAGCGTATATGGATAGCATCCGTAAATCGCAAGATTCTATTGGTGCGCGTTTGCGGGTGGTGGCGGAAGGGGTGCCGGTGGGATGGGGTGAGCCAGTGTTTGATCGTTTAGATGCTGATATTGCCTACGCCATGATGAGCATTAACGCTGTCAAAGGGGTGGAAATTGGCGCGGGGTTTGCCTCGGTGACCCAACGCGGTAGCGAACATGGCGACGAACTGACCCCCGATGGTTTTTTAAGTAACCACGCCGGCGGTATTTTGGGTGGCCTTTCCACTGGGCAGGCGATTGAAGTGTCGATGGCGATTAAACCTACTTCGAGTATTGCTCAACCTCGGCGCTCGATTGATAAACAAGGCAATCCGATTTTGATGGAAACACACGGCCGCCACGATCCTTGTGTTGGCTTGCGTGCAACACCGATTGCCGAGGCAATGCTGGCTTTGGTGTTAATCGATCATGCCTTGCGCCATCGCGCCCAATGTGGCGATGTGCAGGTTTCCACCCCACGCATTGCAGGATAACACCGCATGTCCTTGGGTCGTTATATCGCCAAACGGCTGCTGTTGATGATCCCCACGTTGTTGGGGATTTTATTGCTCAGCTTTGCCATTATCCAATTTGTCCCGGGTGGGCCAGTTGAACAACTGGCGCAAGAACTCAAAGGCGCCGCAGCAGGTGAAGCCAACAGTGGCGGCAGCGGCCTATATTCGGCGCGGGGGGGCTTGGATGAAGAAAAACTGGCGGCGTTGAAAGCCTTATATGGCTTTGACCAACCGGCCCCACAGCGTTTTTTGGATATGGTGTGGCGGTATCTGCAATTCGACCTTGGCGACAGCTTTTATCATCATCAATCGGTTTGGGAATTGATCGTTTCAAAATTGCCGGTGTCGATGAGTTTGGGGTTATGGTCGTTTTTTCTGACTTATCTTATTTCCATTCCTCTCGGCATCCGCAAAGCGGTACGCGATGGCTCGGCGTTTGATGTGGTCAGCAGCACGGTGATTTTGATTGGCTATGCCATCCCCGGGTTTGTGTTGGGTTTGGCATTATTGGTGTTGTTTGGTGGCGGCAGTTTTTGGCAGATTTTTCCGTTGCGTGGCTTGGTGTCCGACCATTGGGAGGAATTGAGCTGGGGCGGTAAAATTGTGGATTACCTATGGCACATGGTGTTACCAATTACGGCTTCAGTGGTGGGCAACTTGGCGGTGATGACTTTATTGACCAAACATACTTTTCAGGAACAAATCCGCCGGCAATATGTGTTGACTGCCCGTGCTAAAGGCCTGACTGAAAATGCCATTCTTTATCGCCATGTCTTTCGCAATGCCATGATTCCATTGGTAACCGGCTTTCCAGCGGCCTTTTTAGGGGCATTTTTTACCGGCAGCTTATTGATTGAAACCCTGTTTTCACTCGATGGTTTAGGGCTGTTGTCTTATACCTCAGTGATTCGGCGTGATTATCCGGTGGTGCTGGGGTCGCTGTACTTATTTACCTTGATTGGTCTGGTGGCGCGGTTGTTATCTGATCTCTGTTATGTCTGGGTCGATCCGCGTGTGCAATTTGAACAGGTGGGGCATGGCCGATGAATGAATTGCCGCTTTCTGTTTCCCCTTCTCGCCGTGCTTGGCTGCGTTTTCGGCAACATAAACGTGGCTATTACAGCCTGTGGTTATTCATGCTGTTGTTTGTGGTCAGCCTAGGCGCTGAATGGCTGTCGAATGACCGGCCATTAGTGGTGTATTACCAACAACAATGGTATTTCCCACTGTGGCAAGACTATCCAGAAACCACCTTTGGCAGTGAATTTGCCACGCCTACCGACTATCACGATCCCTTTGTGCAACAACAGCTGCAGCAAGCCGATAATTGGGCACTGTGGCCGCCGAATCGCTACCGTTTTGATTCGCTTGATTATTATGCTGAATACGCTAACCCTGCCGCGCCCGATGCCCGTCATTGGCTAGGGACAGATGATCGGGGGCGCGATATTGCAGCGCGCTTGTTATATGGTTTTCGGCTCAGTGTGGTGTTTGCCTTGGCATTAACTGTGGTTGGAACACTGTTAGGCATTGTGGCAGGCGCAATACAGGGTTATTTTGCTGGGCGTTTGGATTTATGGTTACAACGTCTAATTGAGATTTGGGGCTCGTTGCCAGAGCTGTATTTACTGATTTTATTTGCTTCGCTGTTTACCCCTAGCCTGTGGTTGTTGTTTGTGTTGTTGTCCTTGTTTGGTTGGATGGGCTTGGCTGACTATGTGCGGGCAGAGTTTTTGAAAAACCGCCAGATGGAATATGTCCTTGCTGCCCGCGCCTTGGGTTTATCACATCGTCAAATTATCTGGCGCCATGTTTTACCCAATTCCTTAACGCCAGTGATTACCTTTTTGCCATTTCGGATTTCTGGTGCCATTTTGGCTTTAACATCATTGGATTTTTTGGGTTTGGGTGTGCCGCCTTCAACGCCGAGCTTGGGTGAATTACTGGCACAAGGCAAAGAAAACCTAGATGCGTGGTGGATTGCTTTACCCACTTTTGCGGTGTTGACGGTGACCTTGCTACTGCTGATTTTTATTGGCGAAGGACTGCGCGATGCGCTGGATACCCGAAAGGCGGCAGGATGAGTTTTGCTGAATTGCCGCTGCTGCGGATTGACAACCTATCGGTATTTTTTGGCCAACAGCAGGTGGTTAAAGCGGTCAATCTTTGTGTGTATGCAGGTGAAAAATTGGCCTTGGTTGGTGAGTCGGGATCTGGCAAAACCCAAACCGCACAAGCGATTCTCAAGCTACAACCGGATGCCCGTTACGAAGGCGAGATTTTTTTAAAAGATGAACCTTTGTTGCGCTACAACGAAGCGCAATTGCGGACAATTCGTGGCCGACGAGTGGCGATGGTGTTTCAAGAGCCGATGACGGCGCTCAATCCATTACATACCGTCGGCGAGCAAGTGTATGAAGTCTTGCGGATTCATCTCGGTTTATCCCCTCGCCAAGGATGGGCACAGGCGATTGAGCTATTAGAACGGGTGAAATTACCCGATCCCACCACCTTGGCACAACGCTACCCTCATCAGCTATCTGGTGGTCAACGGCAGCGGGTGATGATTGCCATGGCCTTGGCGGGTGAGCCGGAGTTGTTGATTGCGGATGAGCCAACGACCGCGCTGGATGTCAGTATGCGCGGTGAAATCATGGCCTTGTTAAGTGAGTTGCAAGCCGAACGTGGGATGGCGGTATTGTTGATTACCCACGATCTATCACTGGTACAGCGTTTTGCAGATCGAGTCGCGGTGATGCAGCAGGGTGAGTTAATCGAAAGTGCCGCTTGTGAACATCTATTTCACTTTCCACATCATCCTTACACCAAAAATTTGTTGAATTGCACGCCGCAGCCGCTGGATGATGTGCCGCAGGCGAATGCCCCGATTTTATTGACGGCGAAACAGCTCACCGTCACCGTGTCACGGCGGCAGCGTTGGTGGCGGCGGGAGACAGTGCCGATTTTGCAGGGTGTGGATTTTCAGTTACCACAAGGGGAAACCCTCGCCCTAATTGGTGAGTCGGGGTCTGGCAAAACGACGTTGGGGTTGGCGGTATTGCAGCTTTTAGCCGCACAAGGCGAAGTGGTGATGCAAGGGCAGACGGTATCTGCGTTGTCAAAGCAGGCGCTACGGCAATGGCGGCGACATGCTCAAATTGTGTTTCAAGACCCCTACTCCAGCTTATCACCACGCATGACGATGAGCGAGATTCTGCAAGAGGGTTTGCAACTGCACGAACCACAGTTGGATGAATCCCAACGCTTGGCGCGGATTGTGGCGATTTTGCAAGAAGTTGGCCTGACAGCAGACATGCTATCGCGTTATCCGCATGAGTTTTCCGGTGGTCAGCGACAGCGGTTGGCGATTGCGCGTGCCTTGGTGTTACAACCGCAACTGTTGTTGTTAGACGAACCGACTTCGGCCTTGGATATGTCGATTCAGGCACAAGTGTTGGCCTTGCTGCGACAGCTACAACAAAAATACCAGCTGGCCTACTTATTTATCAGCCACGATTTGCCGGTGGTGCGGGCAGTGGCACATCATGTGTTGGTGTTAAAACAGGGCCACATTGTCGAATATGGCCCTGCCCAACAGGTATTTCACACGCCGCAACATCCCTATACCCAAAGTTTATTGCGGGCGGCTGGTTTGTGAGCTCTCGCTGATAAAGTGCTGTAGGGACACAGCCAACGCTGCCCGCGCTTGGTTGAGACGGACACGCAGGGCTTGATCGTGTGCACAGGATTCTTTATGCAAAGTTGGCATCATAAACACATCATATAAAGCATCGAGCTGGATATGATCGGGTTGCCGCAACAAAACCCAGCCCTCGTTTTGTGTGCGTGTGATCAATTTAGCATGTTCTAAACAGTCGAGAATATGACCGATTTCGTCATAACCGGTGTGGAGATGGGCGCGGAAATCCGCTTGCTTCAATTCATGGCCATGTTGCTGTGCATGGGCTAAACAGACCAGCGCATTGAGCGCATCTTGAAAGCGTTGTTGGTGTCCACCCGGACGTTGCCATGCGCGATGTTGCCAATAACCCAAACCAGCGGTCAGTTCTGCGCCAAACAATACCAAGAGCCACATCAGCTGTAGCCACAATAACAAAATTGGGAAGCTGGCAAATGCGCCGTAAATCAGTTGGTAAGAACGTGCCATCTCGACATACAGCGCAAAACCAAGTTTGGCGAAGGTGAGTAAGATGGCGGTGGTGATTGCCCCAATCAGCGCATGTGGCCACGGCACAAAGCGATTCGGAATGAGGCCATACACAATCAGCAACACCACTGCAGATAACGAGGCCGACCCCGCTAAACTCAACCATTCATCAATCCAACGCCATTTGCCGGTAAACGGTGAGCTGAGGCCATTGGTCAGCGATAAACCCAACCCCAACAGCAAGGGCCCAAGGGTTAACACAGTCCAATACAACAACATTTGTCGTGCCAATGGCCGCGATTTTTTCACACGCCAGATGGCATTAAAGGTGCGTTCAATGGTCAACATTAAACTGATGGCGGTGAGTGCCAGCATGGCCAAACCGGCAGCGGTTAATTTGCCGGCATTGTCGCTAAATTGCCGCATATAGACGGTAATAATGCGGGTGGCCGAGTCGGGTACCAGATTTTCCAATAAAAATTGCTTAAAGCTATCGCTATAGGCCGAGAACACCGGAAAAGCGGAGGCGACAATCAGCGTCAGCGTAATCAGTGGCACAAATGACAACAGCGTGGTAAAGGTCAGGCTAGCGGCCACTTCGATGCAGCGGTCGGCCAATAACCGCCGGCCAATAAAGCGTAAAAACCCGACGATCTCCAGCCATCTCAACCACAAGGCGAGGGGATAAGGTAGAAAAGAGTGGTTTGTCGTTATCATAGAACCTCCGCAAGGAAACCCGCGATGTCAATCGCGGTAGGCATTGCGGGTGCGCCAAGCGCACCCTGTGGTAAAATCAAGCCACTTGCATTCAAGTCGCTGTGTATGGCTCCCAATCCAATGGTGCGCACCGGAGTTTTCGGTGGCCGGCATCCCAGGTTACCGCAAAGCGGTGGGAGTACAGGATCTGTAGCCGTTCTCCACCGAGGCGCTAATATCGGTGGATTGGCGAGACTGCCGTCTCGCTAAGGGCTGCTGTAAACCGGCCTAATGTCGGGGATAGGCATTGTCTCGTCCTACGATAAAGCCTGCGACTTCAGTCGCGGGTTGTTTACTAAGTTTTCTTGGTAAGAAGGAATGTTTGATGGCTGATATTTTAGTGTTGTATTACAGCCGCCACGGGGCGGTGCGTGAGCTGGCGCGGGCGATTGCTCGTGGTATCGACAGCGTGCCGGGGGCACAAGCGCGTTTGCGTACCGTCCCTGCGGTGTCCACTGTGTGTGAAGCCACCGCGCCAACAGTGCCAGATGAGGGCGCGCCCTATGTCGAAGCCAGTGATTTGCAAGAGTGTATCGGTTTAGCCTTAGGTAGCCCAACTCGCTTTGGCAATATGGCGGCACCGATGAAATATTTTTTAGATTCCACCAGTGGCGATTGGATGCAAGGCAGTTTGATTGGTAAACCGGCCTGCGTCTTTACCAGTAGCAGCAGCCAACACGGTGGCCAAGAATCGACCCTATTAAGCATGATGTTACCGTTGTTACATCACGGCATGGTGTTATGTGGTGTGCCGTATTCTGAACCCGATTTATCCACCACCCAAACCGGCGGTACGCCTTATGGGGTAAGCCATGTCGCGGGGCAAGAAAACAAACCCACTCTAAGCGAAGAAGAACGCCGCTTGGCGATGGCACAGGGCAAACGCTTGGCGTTGTTGGCGTTACAGCTTATGAAGCCCTAGCGTAACGTGCAGGTGGCTTGACAGCCGATAGTGAAATTCTGCATCCTGTGTTGAATTCAAACCATCGTTTGAATGGAAAATAACAAACGAGTGAGGAACACATCATGCGTCACGCAATGAAAGCTATGGTTTTTGCTACAACGCTGTTATCGGCAGCTGTCTGGGCAGAGGCTTCGCCAGTCGGTACATGGAAAACCATTGATGATAAAACCGGTCAGGCAAAATCATTGGTGCAAATTGCCGAACAAGGCGGAGAATTTAGCGGCAAAGTGGTGAAGTTATTTCAAAACCCCGAAGCCACCTGCGACAAATGTGAGGGCGACCGCGCCAACAAACCCATTCAGGGCATGACTATCCTGTGGGGCGTGAAAAAATCGGGTGATAGCTACGAAGGGGGAAAAATTTTCGACCCGAAAGAAGGCAAAACTTATAGCGTGAAGTTTAAGCCGATTGAAGGCGGGAAAAAATTAGAAGTACGTGGTTTTCTCGGCGTGGCGTTGTTAGGCCGTACTCAAGTATGGGAACGGGCCGAATAAGCCGCATTCCCCTGCCGCCTTCTGAACCCCAGAAGGCGGGTTTACTACAGTTGCAATTACACAAAGTTGATGAAATTGGTTTCACCTCTCTAACCTATGGCATTTTGATTATCAGACCAACTATTTAAATGCCCCTGGCCAGCCGCCATGTTTGTCGATGACCTTGTCGATCTCGGCCATCAGGCGGGTGGTTTCGGTGAGGGCGACGACGATCTTCTGGTAGTGGGCGATATCGTCCTTTGAGAGCGTGCGGCCTTTGCGGTCTTTGAGCCACTTCTCGCAGACCTGGTAGCCGCCGATGTGGAAGTTCCAAACCTCCTCCGGCACCCCCTTGAAACCGATGCTCTGCGCCTTGTCGACCCAAACGGTGTTTTTCGACCACGAAGCCTTTTCAACTTCAGGATTGCGGCTGCCTATGAACTCTGTGATGGACCTGTCGAGCTTGGGTGATTCAAGCAAGTGCAGGGCGGTGAGTTCGCCGCCTAGCTTGGCCAATGCGTGGAACAGTTCCAAGGTCCCGGTTAATGGCAGACGTGGAAAATCGATCTTTAGAAACTCCGCGTAGCGGCTCCGATAGTTCGGGCTGTGAAACACTGCGTAGACATAGTAGAAAATATGTTCTGGCGTTAGGCCAACAGGCAAACCATCTTTTCCAACTTTTAGACCCAACCGACCGGCAAGTTTTGCAAGGTGCCGATGGGAAAGATTCGGACGACGGCCATCCGTTTCGGTCCCCAATAAGTCCTCATCAAATATATAAAGTGGCAGCGTGGGTGAGCCGTTTCGTCGAAAATAGTTAAGTTGGAGAATTGAGCTAACACATGACACAGCGTCCCATTCGTCACCGCTGATTTCTTGGCCAGCCTCACCGAGAACAAGGCCAAGATTTTTTCGATTGAAGAATTGATCTGAAAGGCGACGACGAAGGTGCACTGCAACAGACTTGTCGTATACCGTGTAGCGTGTATCAAAAGGCGAAGAACAGATGCGTGAAACCTTCTTTCGCCACGCTGGAGATGCCAACGTTACCTTGGCAGCCGCGTAATCCCATTGTTGGGGATTGCAAAGCGTCCCAAAAATTTGTTTTGCCTCATCTCTGCTTTTTGTCTTCAAGAACTGTCGAATCTTTTCCTCTACTTCATTAGCGGTAAAGCTGAGTGCAAAACCATCGTGCATTGTTAGCAACCCACTTTGAGGCTTGCCGTTAGGCCCAAGAGCCCCGGGCATCAATTCGAGCATCTTCATTGCGCTCTCGAACTCGGACCGTATGTCGTCAGCGACCTCATCGCGTGGTGAGTAAAGCCAATCTGGAGCAGCGGGGGTGAGTTGTTGCCAACTCGTTGTTTTCAAAGATGTGCGGGCGAGAACGTCGTACTTTCCAGTGTGGTCTTCCGTCGTTCTAGAGCCCCATAGCTCATGAAATTTACTGTCCGATGATGCACGGCACCCTTTCGCGAACATTCCAATAGCGACACCCTGCTCGATATCGAAAACATTCTCATCGATACCAATCGGTGACAACTCATGGACAACTCGATTACCGTGAAGATCTAGAATCCTAGCAAGGGGGAATTGGCTTCGCCAAAGACGCCGCATTCCCTTAAACGTTCTATTCGTTAGATACCGATGGTTGGTAATCATCGCCAAGATTCCTGCATCTGTAGGAGACAAGATGTATTGGCTTAATCGCAGAAACTTAACGTAATCGTCCTGTAGCCATTTTCCTTGACCGGGCCCTTGAAGACTTGGTTCATCTCGCGTGAAATCTTTGACAAGATTAACGATCCAGTGAATTTTGTTATTCCTAGAATGGCCCGAGTAGGGCGGATTTCCGATCACGACAGTGAATCTCTTCTGCCGCTTGATCTCATTTACAGCGGCAGCTTCATGTGCAAGGGCACCCAATTCAGGGAGCTGTAGCTGCTTGTGCCACGGTTCAAGCGCATTGGTCAGGTAGATTCGGGCGCGCTCCTCTGAACCAAAGCCGTAACCGGTTTCCGCCAGCTTAAGTCCCACCTTCATGTGCGCGATGGCATACGGCGCCATCATCAGTTCGTAGGCGTGCAGCCGTGGCAGCAGATGCTTCGGCACGTAGTCGTTCCATGCCTTGATCTGCTGGGCTTCCGTCATCCGCTGCTGCTTCCACTTGGCCTTGAGCGTGGCATGAATGACATCGATGACCTCGACAAGGAAGGTCGCCGTTCCTGTTGCCGGATCGAGAATCTGAACGAAGGGTTCTTCCGGTGGAATGGTGCGCCTCTCGCCAGGTTCGTCGGTCAGCGGGGGAAGCTTCATACCGGGATGCTTTTTAAGCATCTCGCCCCAAGTGGTGATATCGGCTAGACCATCGACAAGGCCAAACTCAGTTTGCAGCAGTTCATGGACGCTGCGAACGATGTAGGAGACCACGGGCTGTGGGGTGTAGAAGACGCCGCGATCCTTCTTGATATCCTTGTCGTATGCGGTGAGGAAGCCCTCAAAGAAGTGCATGACAGGGTCTTCGTCACGCTTCTTGTCGCCAAAGTCGAGGATTACCGCTTCCATGTTCGTGTCGTCGAGCAGTTCGACGACTTCGGAAACGCCCAGTTCGTCGAAGTCGATGCCCGGCCCGCCCGCCTTGCCCTTGCGCCCGCCGACGTGCAGGAAGGTCTGCATCAGTTCCTTGAGGAAGGGGTTGGTCTTCATGTGCGCCGTCAGGTCGTCGGCGGTGCGCGACTTCGGGTCGGCGATGCGTGCCGACAGGAGGCCGTAGGCGATGGTCTGGGCATACATGTCGGCGAAGCCGGCTTCGTCGAGATCGTGCATCAGGGCCGACTGGAACGCCTTCATCAGCTTGGTGAGTGGCCCCTTGTCGGTTTCGATGGCCAGCGCCGTGGTGATCCGGTCGCGGATGGCGCGTGCCAGGGCGGCTAGGCGAATCGAGAGATCCTTGGCAGTGTTGATCGTCTCGCGGTGGCGCAAGGTGAAAGCGGACTGCCAAGTGTTGCGCCAGCCCTCGATGTCCTTCTTGTCGTCCGGCCAGGATAGGCATTCGGCCAGTTTGGTGGCTACCAGATCGAGGTGCAGCGGCGCATCGGAATTGTCCCAGCCCAGCACCCTCAGGGTCGGTAGGTCGTTCTTGCCTTCCGGTTGCGAGAAGTGTGCAAAGGAAATGTGGCGTTCGCCGGAATCGCCGTAGGAGGAGATGAATATCAGGTCGTTCATGGCCCATGCCTGCCGCTCCGACTTGTTGGCCGATTCCCGTTTGCGGATGACCATGCTGTTGAGCAGTCGGCGCAGAGCAACCACGGGTAACTGCTTCGGCTCAAACTTGACGAAGAAGATGCCCCAGGGTTGATCGTCGGCCAGCGGACGAAGCTGCTTGAGCTCGTTGATCTTGGCGGCGCTGGCCTTGTCGATGCCAAGTTCTTCCGGCCCCCATTCGTAGGTGAGATCGTCGAAGTCGTCGACCTTGATGGGCCAGTTCAGCTCGTCGCCCAGATACTCGACCAGCGAGGGGAAAGTTTTGATCTGCCGAATGCGGTCGGCGTTGGCGGCAACAGTGCGTGGCATCAGTTGAGCTCCATCCAGGCTTTGAGGACAGGCTTGACCCCGACCGGGGCCTGCACCTGCTTGAGGTAGGTGTTCTTGATGTGCTTCTCGATCCGCTGGCGGATTTCGGTCAGCGTCGGTTGGGCGATTTCGGTACGGCGCGGCGTCGAGGCATCGCACCGCACGACGGCGTTGATCGCGGGGGCATCGTCGCTGACCTGCTCGCTGGCGATGTCGTAGAGATACCAGCGGCTGGCACCGGAATCGATTGACCAGCCATCGTCGTCGCCTTCAGTCTTTTCTGCCGGGCCGCGTGGTGCGGGCAAGGCGTAGCAGAGGAACACGCCCTTGGCACCGGGAGAGACGTTCTCTTTGCCGCTGAACACCCGCCCGGGCAGTGCGCTCAGCCGGGCCGGGAGATCCGGGTCGGCCTTCACCAGGCCCTGGAAGTCGAGGTGCATCTGCTCGACCGGGGAGGTCTCGCCTTCGTAGGCGTGGGTGAAATCCTTGAGGGCGTCGAAGTCGTCGTCCGGCGTCAGCAGCTTGCGGCCCTCGATGCCGAGGGTTTTCGAGATGCGCAGGGTCTTATGGGAGACGCTACCGTAGAGCGCCAGCAGGGTGTCCAGTTCATCCGGCGGCAGGAAGTTCCAGTAGGCGACTTTGCCGCGCAATTCCTTGACGTCGGGGTGGTCGGCGATCAACTGCTTTTCGATCTCGGGATTCATGCGCCGATCCACGCGGCCGATGCGTTGCATGAGGCGCACGGGGTTCCAGTGCAGGTCGTAGTTGATCAGGCGGGTGGCATCCTGAAGGTTCAAGCCTTCCGAGAGTACATCGGTGGCGATAAGGATGCGTGTTTCGTCGAGACCAGCCGCCTTGAGCTTGGGCGTGGAGGAATCGTTGTAGTAGGGGGCAAACTGCTTGAGCACGTCGCCACGGTCGCGCTGGTCGCTGCTGTCCACCTCGTCGATGCCGGTGATGCCGGCGGCGATGAGTTCCTTCTTGAGGTAGCGGGCGGTGGTCATGAACTCGGTGAAGATCATGACCTTGTGCTTCTTGAGCACCTTGTCTTCCTTGAGCAGCTTGATCAGCGCCTTGAGCTTGTCGTCCTGGCTGGGCTTGAGTTTCTGCAGTTCGACGAGGAACTTGGCAAGTTCATCCATGTCGAGGAAGGTCTCTGTCAGCATTTCCTCGACCTTGTACTCATCGCGGTTCAGTTCCTCGACGTCGGCCAGCATTTCCGGGGTGACGATGTCCTCTTCCTGATCTTCCGAGTCGCCGAACAACTCGCCCTGGCGCTTCTGCACGGCGCCGATCAACTCGCCATGCTGCGAAAGCCATCGGGACAGCCTCTGCTTCTCCGATGAGGTTGTGGAGTTTTTAGTCATGAACGCTAGCTGCTTGATCAGCAGGGCCTCACAGGACGTCTCGAATGCCTTTGCGGAACTCTCGAAGCGTTTGAGGAACAGGGTACGGATCAGGACAACGACCTGCTTCTGGCGGTTTTCCATGAAGGGGTCGACCGTCTTGTCCTTGCCCTTGTAGTAGGCCATCGGGTAGTACATGGCCAAAGAGAACAGCGGTGCCTTCTTGCTGAACGCCTTCTCGACCATGTCGAGCAGCTTGCCGTAGGTCCTCTTGATCGAATATCCGGCCACCTTCGGGTCTTCACGCACAGGGAACATGGCAGCAGCGATTCCATGTTGCTCTTGGCTCTTCCGCACATAGGCCCGGCTGCGCTGGACGACGAGGGCGCTGAACAGCGGGTCGCGAGACAAGATCGATTCGGCCTCGACCTCGTTAATTTCGACGGCATCGCCATTGGCCGCTGCGGTGACAGCGTCCAGGAGGTCCTTTTCCATCTTGCGGATATGCCCGGGCAGCGAGTGTATGCCCAGTGGCGCGGCCTTGAAGTAGTCCGCTTGCCGGCGCGAGAACAGCTCGATCATGTGCTTGAAGTCGAGCAGGCTGTTGTTGACTGGCGTGGCCGTCAGCATAAACAACGTCTTGCCCTCGGTGATCTGGTAGAGCTTCCAGTAGCGGGAGGGCTTGGAATCCTCGCCGCCCTGGATCTTCGAGCCGCCCGCCTTGTCGGGATCACCCCGAGTGCCGGGGTTCCTGAAATGGTGGGCCTCGTCGATGATGACCACGTCGGCCATCTCGCGCATCTTCTCAAAGCGCTCCTGAAACTCGCCCTCGCGATTCAGGTCGGTGTGATTGAAGATCACCAGATTGCTGAAATCGCCGAGCAGATGCGGTAGGTAGCGCTTGAGCGCCGCTTCCCAGACCGGCTTGCGGCCTGATTTCGGCACCAGCAGCATGACGCGCTTGCGCTCGTGCATGACCAGGCGCTCGATCAGCATGAGGCCGACGAAGGTTTTGCCGAGACCGACACCGTCGCAGAGGAATGCGCCACCAAACTGACGCGAAATCTTGATCAGCGCCTGGTAGCCTTCCTTCTGGTACTGGTCGAGCACCTTGAACATCTTCGAGTCAAGACGTTCCCATTCGCCGACAGAAATCTCACGGTTGCGGAAGTATTCCTGCAACGCCTTGGCGTAAACCTCGAAGGGAGAGTAGTCCTTCGTCTGGCGCTCGATGGTCTTGAGGATTTCGGCGGAGATGTCTTCGGCGTCCTCCCAGTGGCGCTCGTACCATTCCTGAAGAAGTTCTACCTCGCGCCGGATCTGTATGTTGAGCTCGATGTTCTGCACCAGCCCCGGTGCGGTGAAGTTGCTGGAACCGACCAAGGCCGACGACCCGACGACGGCGAGGCGGGCGTGGGTGATGTATGCCTTGGCGTGGAATTTATCCTTGGCATAGACGCGCAACTCGATCTTGCCGTCGCGGATGGCCTGCTCGACTGCGGGGACGCCGAGGAGGAAGTCATTCTTGTCTTTCTCGGACTCGATGCTGCCATCCAGTTTCTCGGCGATCTTCGGCACCAGGGTGGCCAACAGTAGCTTCTTGGTCCGAGCGGTAACTTCGTCGCCCATCAGAATCCGGATCTTTTTCAGTTTCTGCCAATGCCCGTCGAGCGTGAGCAGGGAGCCAATTTCGAAAAATCCGGTGGCGATGTCGAAGGAAACCGAGATTTCTGTCCATTCACGAAGGTAATCACGGACTTTCCATTCATTGTCACTGTTATCGACGATAAAAAGGTCACCATCCGAACGCTGAAGCGATAGATTAGGTTTTTTCGGCATTCCTGTTGTCCTTGAATCTGTCCGCGTTAAGAAAAATTTAATTTTCTAAAAAAACCAGAAATGGCGCTCAGACTGTAGAAGATCAGCACTCCAATAAAAATCCATTTTTTAGATGTAGGAACTATGCTTAAACATCATGCAACATTGCTTCAACGCGTTTCAGTGCACTTTTCCACTCTGCATCCAAAAGATCCCAAATTTCGTTGCTAATCTTCTGGTGTGAAGAATCATTAAACCAGTCAGTGGTTATTTTAGTTACCCGTTCGCGGTATCCTGAACCTTGGCCCCATTCACATTCGCATTTCTGCCAGAATTTTTTGTCACGTTTCATCTCTGTGGAGAAAAGCGACTCACCAAAGACTTGAATTTTTCTCAGTAACGAAGAAAAAGCGGTTCGCAGAACCCCCTCGCACTGAGAAATAAGCGTCTCAGCGCCTGTAAAGTCGGGATTAGTAATGAGATTTTTAGTAATTGCAGTGAAGTCGGAGACTTTCTTGTTTAGCGCTGCAGTTGCTAGTGCTCGCGCACCATGGCCGAACTGATAACCGTAGTTGAGATGCGGCCAATCTCCTTCTCTGCGAACTGCTGCATGGATAGTACTCGGATGCACCTCCTTCAGTTGATCAATGAGGCTGCGTTGAATCTGACGATTGATACTTGGCACATCCTTGTTTTGGCTTACCCAATGTTTAAGCTGAGATGCCGCGTTTCTCAGAATCGCTTGAGCTTTTTCCTTCTCATGATTTTCAATTACTTCCTGAACACTTATAACCAAATGTTCCAAGTCTGTACTGAATATATCGCGTGCTTTTGCAATACGATCCATGACAAACTGCACCAAGGTATCTCTCGAATCTTCTTTAGCGTTAAAAAAACAGATGGAAATGTTTCGGAGACCAGTCGACTCTAGAGCTATTTCGATTTGTTCTGCCTTCAGTTCATACCCCTCTTCCGGCGATTCAACATGCTCCAACGTTGCATCATCTTTCATCTTCAGGGCTTCGCCTGGATGCGGTAACACCAACAGAGCCGCATTTCTGTTCAGGCATTGGTTTCCAGCTTCTTTAGCACGCGTTAGCAACATACGCGCTTCTGTTCCTGGCGCATCATTAAATTTCGAGCAAAGTAGAGCTAATGTGTGCGTATCTTGAAGATGGATTTCAAGATCAGCACGTCCAACTGCACGATCAATACCTTTGGTATCAATGAATCTGATGTTAAGGTCTGTATCTTTTACAAGAGGCATAGCGACAACAAGCTCGATACGTCGTGGCAAACTAAAATCTGGATGAAGACCGTTATTGATCTGAAGGAAAGTCTCACGAAGCCATGTAAGGGGATTTTTACCACTCAGATTTTCATACCAAACATTCCGTGCCTCGCGTGTTTGCAACGACATTCGAGTAATAATATCAACTACAAAGTCACGCAGATTATCATAAGTAACCGCAAGATCTTTCGCATCGTCAAACCGGAGAGTCTTCCCATCAGGACCTTTTAATCTGCGTGAGCGTAATCCCGAAAGATTTCGAATCGCACGTTCAATCTCTTTCGAAACACCTTGCGATTCGACCTCTTCCCCGATGCCGATG
The DNA here is from genome assembly GCF_054781915.1 of Aquaspirillum soli. Classification (NCBI taxonomy): domain Bacteria; kingdom Pseudomonadati; phylum Pseudomonadota; class Betaproteobacteria; order Neisseriales; family Aquaspirillaceae; genus Aquaspirillum; species Aquaspirillum soli. The sequence goes on from NZ_BAAGTM010000006.1 coordinate 52,994, forward strand.
ATCTTTCCTTTTGCTGAACGCCAGATATATTCTGCAAAATCCATCACATGAGCGCGAATTTCATCTTCAGAACACGGCTCAACAATAAGTCCATATCCTGGACCAGAATAAATATGAACCTCGCATATTGTAATGCCGCCCGCACCAACCTCAAGCACTGTTTGAGAGTGAGGTGACACGTCTGCAGAACTGTCTTCTAAGCCCAAGGCTCGACAAATCGCAGTACTTTTTCCAATTCCGATGCTACCAATAAGTGCAACAGTATGCTCACGCTTTAATAATAGCCCTGCTGTTGTTTGAATTTGCTCCAAATACTCCTCGATTCGCTTTTGGAAAGAAACTTTAATCTCCCCGCTAAGAAGTTGGCGCAGGCCAGCACTAATTTTTTCTGCATTCCAAAGTAAGTCCTGCTTTGGATGATCTAGAGGAGGAACAGGTAGTTCTAACCAGTCACGACTAAGATACTCAGAAAACCTAGAGGCTTCCTCTGTTCCAATTGCGGTAAGCAATGAGTGTAATTGGTCCGATGTAAGGTGGCGATCACCACTTTCCACCCTGGACAGTGAAGGGGCACTCATGGAAAGTTTGCTTGCCAACTCTGCTTGCTTCAGACCTGCGGCCTCCCTCAGTCTGGCGAGATTAGGACCAATTTCACTTGTAGTCGGACGAGCCATTATTAAATGCCTTTGACGTATGAAAAAACTATAACAACTTTAACAATGATAGAGAAACGTTTCAATAAAAAATTGAATCGATTCAAAACATCAACCTGCCAGATGAGATAATGAGAAAAAGAAAAGACAAGGAAAACAAAAGCGCTCCGAAGGGCGCTGTTATCTGGTTTAGGCTTCGTGCATCACTTGAGCCAACGAACCGCCGATTCCCGACATTCGTTTCGACCGCGCCAGTGTGCATTTCAACAAGCGCACCTACACGCTCAAGGGTGGAACCATAAATACACCTGATCTTGGAAATGTGGATGTGGGTAACCCTGTCTGTGTTTCACAATAAAGTCTGCGAAGTTAAATCAACATCGGCATGAGCGAACTGGCTGGCAAAGCCAAGACTGGATATTGCTGCTAATAGCACCATATGCTTTCGCATGATTCCCTCCAAAATAAAAACATCATCTAATGTCTCTAGGATACCGATTAACCCTTAATTGAAAATGAAGGATGTCATGAAATCGCACACATTTTCTGACGAAAAATTATGGGAGAAAGTGAAGCGTTTTGCAGCGGCGGCGGGTAAGGAAGCGATTGAAAAAGTGCTGTGGCTATATTTTGCTTTGCAAAAACCTGATACCCCAAAATGGGCCAAGACGGTCATTGTTGGTGCATTGAGCTATTTTATTTTGCCGTTCGACAGTGTGCCCGATCTGTTGCCAGCGGTGGGGTATACCGATGATATTGGGGTGTTGGTGGCGGCATTGGCGACAGTGAGTGCTTACATTACCGATGACATCAAACAACACACCACACAAAAATTGCGCACGTGGTTTCCCAGTTGGTACTAGATTGGGTGCGAGGTGATAGAGGGGGGAAGGGGATGTGGTGCGAGGCCATTGACCCGGCCTCGCCTGGGTATCCTGCTTTGGATGGCCGACATCATGCCGTTGTCTGTTTACAGCGAGATGAAGCCGAGTTAACAGCCGGTTGAAACTTGAGTTACGGCCGTGGGAGGGTAACGCCGCGTTGTCCCTGATATTTACCGCCACGGTCGCGATAAGACACCTCGCAGATATCATCTTCATCCGCTTCGAGAAATAACACCTGAGCCACGCCTTCATGCGCATAGATTTTGGCTGGCAGTGGTGTGGTATTCGAAAACTCTAGCGTGACATAGCCTTCCCACTCGGGTTCAAAAGGGGTGACATTGACGATGATGCCGCAACGGGCATAGGTCGATTTCCCCAAGCATACGGTCAACACATTACGCGGAATACGGAAATATTCCACCGTGCGTGCCAAGGCAAATGAGTTAGGCGGAATCAAACAAAAGCCTTTGCCAGACACTTCAACGAAAGACTGAGGATCGAAGTTTTTCGGGTCAACAATGGTGCTATTGATATTGGTAAACACCTTAAATTCATCAGCACAGCGAATATCATAGCCATAGCTTGATGTACCAAAAGAAATGACTTTTTCGCCGTTGATTTCTTTCACTTGCTGGGGTTCAAAGGGTTCGATCATGCCGTGTTGTTCGGCCATTTTGCGAATCCAACGGTCGGATTTAATGCTCATTGCGGTTGTTCCATAAAAAATGCCCTCGGTGCGTTTTGTCACACCGAGGGACAAGGGGTCAGGGTAAGAAATTACGCGGTTTGAACCGGAATTTTACCGATTTTGACACGCCATTCTGCTGGGCCGGTATTGTGAACTGACGTACCACAGGAATCGACAGCAACAGTTACGGGCATGTCTTCCACTTCAAATTCATAAATCGCTTCCATGCCCAAATCACCAAAGGCCACCACTTTCGACGCTTTGATGGCTTTCGAGACCAAATAGGCTGAACCACCCACGGCCATGAGATAAACCGCTTTGTTGTCTTTGATGGCTTCGATCGCAGCAGGGCCGCGTTCGGCTTTACCCACCATGCCCAACAAACCGGTTTGTTCTAACATTTGGCGAGTGAATTTATCCATACGGGTGGCAGTGGTGGGGCCGGCTGGGCCAACCACTTCGTCACGCACAGGATCGACCGGGCCAACGTAGTAGATAAAGCGATTGGTAAAATCGACCGGCAAGGTCTCGCCCTTATTGAGCATATCGACCATGCGCTTGTGCGCTGCATCGCGACCTGTCAACAATTTGCCGTTCAACAACAACACATCACCGGGTTTCCAGCTGGCAACTTCTTCTGGCGTGATGGTGTCGAGATTGACACGCTTGCCGCTGCTGCTGTCGTAGGTGATTTCTGGCCAATCTTCCAGTTTCGGGGTTTCCAACACAGCAGGGCCAGAACCATCAAGATGGAAATGGATGTGGCGGGTAGCGGCACAGTTTGGAATCATGGCAACGGGTAACGATGCGGCATGTGTTGGGTAGTCTAGGATTTTCACATCCAACACGGTGGTTAAACCACCAAGACCTTGTGCACCAATCCCAAGCGCGTTGACCTTTTCGTACAACTCAAGACGCAATTCTTCGATACGGCTTAAGCTAGCACCGCTGGCGGCTTTGTCTTTCAGTTCATGGATATTGACGTGATCCATCAGCGATTCTTTGGCAAGCAACATCGCTTTTTCTGGGGTGCCGCCAATCCCAATCCCCAAAATGCCGGGTGGACACCAGCCAGCGCCCATCGTTGGGACAGTTTTTAACACCCAATCGACAATGCTGTCGGATGGGTTCAGGGCATAGAATTTCGATTTGTTTTCCGAACCACCGCCTTTTGCCGCACAGATGACTTCGACACCATCGCCATCAACAATTTCGTAATGCACGACGGCGGGGGTGTTGTCTTTGCTGTTTTGGCGTTTGCCGGCAGGGTCGAGTAAGACCGAGGCGCGCAAGGTGTTATCTGGATGTAGATAGGCGCGGCGCACGCCTTCGTTGATCATCTCTTGTACGCTTAAAGTCGCATCCCATTGCACCTTCATGCCCACTTTCAAGAACACCACGGCAATACCGGTGTCTTGACAGATTGGGCGGCGACCTTCGGCACACATGCGGCTGTTGATCAGAATTTGCGCCATGGCGTCTTTAGCCGCAGGGCTTTCTTCACGCAAATAGGCCTGATACAGCGCATCAATATAATCTTTGGGGTGATAACAACTGATGTATTGGAAGGCATCCGCAATGCTTTGGATGAAGTCTTCTTGACGAATCACGGTCATGGCGCAGCGTTCTCCATTGTTATTAAGCCAGTGAGGGCGGGGTGTGGCAGTCCCTTCTCGCCTCGAGAAGGCAACGACAACCGAAGAATTTTAACAGAATCGCCCTCATAAGCCCTAACCGAGCGGCCACCAACGGTGGAAATGGTGTACCGGCCCAATGCCATGACCAATCGCGAGGCAATCAGCTTGTGCCAAGGCACCGTTCAGATAAGACTTTGCCGCTGCAACGGTATTTACCCAATTATCCTGTTGTGGCCGCAAGGCGGCTAAGGCAGCAGACAACGTGCAGCCGGTGCCGTGGGTGTGGTGGGTGGGCAAGCGCATCCCCGTAAAGCAGTGCACGCCTTCGGGCTGGATTAAATAGTCTGGACTTTCTCGCCCACTTAAATGCCCACCTTTCATTAACACCGCCTTCGCGCCTAAATCTAACAGCGCTTTTCCCTGTGCCATCATGTCGTCAACGGTGGTTGCTGGCGCGGTATCGAGCAAAGCGGCTGCTTCGGGTAGGTTGGGGGTCAGTAAATCGGCGAGGGGCAACAAGGTATCGCGCAAGGCAGAGACTGCTTCTGGTGCAAGTAAGTTGTGGCCGCTTTTCGAAATCATCACTGTGTCGAGTACCACATACGGCGGTTGCCAACGCTGTAGCGCAGCGGCACACGCATGAATGATCTCGGCGTTAGCCAGCATCCCGAGTTTGACCGCGTGGATGTTTAAGTCGCTGAAAACTGCATCGCATTGTGCAGTAATAAAGCTGGCCGGTGGGGTGTGAATGGCGCTGACGCCTTGGGTGTTTTGTGCGGTGAGCGCGGTAATCACGCTTGCTCCATAGACGCCTAAGGCTGAGAAAGTTTTTAAATCCGCCTGAATCCCCGCGCCGCCACTCGAATCGGAACCGGCAATGGTTAATACCTGATAGACCATAGTATGCCTCTTATTAGAACAAACGGATTTCAGGGAAAAAGGCGCGATTGAGTTGATGGCAGGCGTGAACGGGATCGGCTGCGCGGCATAGCGCCGATACCACCGCCAGCCCTGCTACGCCACTGTCTCGCAGTTGTTCGGCGTTTTCAACCGTAATTCCACCAATCGCCACCACTGGCCGTCGTGTCAGACCGAGGCACTGTTTTAAGCCTTCCACGCCTAGCGGTGGGGCGGCGTCGCTTTTGGTGCTGGTGGCAAACACTGGCCCAACGCCGAGGTAGTCGGCAAGGAGCACGTCATCGGCTTGGAAATGGGCGGGTTGGTTGGCGGATAGGCCTAAAATCGCTTTTTCACCCATCCACCGGCGCGCAACGGCCAGCGGTAGGTCGTGTTGTCCAACATGCAAACCATCGGCTTCGCAACCGAGGGCAATGTCAAGATGGTCGTTGATAATAAAGGGGATGTTGGCTTCTCGTGTGAGGGTTCGCATTTCTTGTGCGAGGGCCAAGAGTTCGCGTTTTTTCCAAGTTGGGGCGCGAAGTTGAACGACGCTGATGCCGTGTGGCAGGAGTTTGTGCAGTAAATTCACCGTCGCCCGCGCACCACCACATTGGTCGGGATCGACAACCCAATACAAGCTGAGGTCAACTGCATTCACAATCGTTACCTTTGTTTTGCTAAAGGGGAGGATTGTGCCATAGCTGGTTAGGTTGGGTGCATTGGGTCTGCTTATTTGATTTAATCATCCTTTTTTAATCCACTGATTAACAATAGATTGTGCCAATGTAAATTCAGGTAAAGCATTCTGTTCCGAAAGAGTCTGCTTTGCCTCAATCAACGTAATATTCTTGAACTTACAACGGTTGAAGTAGCTCTGTAATTTTTTCTGATGGGATTTAATTGGTCTATCTGCTCCAGCTAACACCCAATAAACAATATGAATAAGTGCATCAAAATGCTTGCCTTCCAATCTCAATATATTGGCAAGATTTTCATGAATGGTTGAATCTAATGCTAATGCCTGTCTAACTGTATGACCATAGCGGTTTGCATGTTGCATATAGAAATCTTTTTGATCGTGGTATAGCTTCCAAGCATCATCATATCTATTCTCATTAACTGCAATTTTGGCTTCTCTACCTACTTCAGCAGCTTTTACCAATATAAGTGCATCTGTATGATTTTCAGAAAGCTGTAGAAAATCTGCATTTTTATCTTTCAAAAAATTAAAAAGAGACATGTTTTCTCCTGAAAAGTTATAGTTGGCGTGATAAAGTAGTTGAAAAACTTTTTTTAATTTATTTGGTTTTTTGGTTTTACATTTTATCAATCCAAATATGTTAATCTAATTTAATTAAAAAGAAGGTCGGGAGGATTGATCGGAAAAATCTTTTAAAAATGTCTCGATCAGTACAACAACCGAACGTCGCTGGCCTCCAAAATCAATAAACCAATCACATCCATCATCTCCAACATGCCCTGTACTCTCCCAATAATCAGAATCTTCCCATTCAGTATCGTCGTAGTTTGCTTGTGCTTTCTTTTTACAATGTTTTGTACCATTAGCTATTTTGCGAATAGCGTCCCATTCTGGATAGCGTGCTTTCATAGCATCTCTTTGGGGGTCACCAAAGGATTTTCCGTAATACCAATCTGCTACATGATTTGCTATTAACACTGCCGAGATTAGATCACGGTACTGCTTTGTGATACGTACTTGTTGCACAGCTTCACGAGCTAAATCGGCTATATCATCTGCACAATGTATTTCAGATATACTCATTTCAACCTTTCAATCTCAATTTCTGTGGTTGTAAATGGGCACCATGCCCACTTATTTCGTTAGTTATGTTTAGCCCTTTGGAGGGAAAGGATCGTTACCGTAACTATGCTTTTCACGGATACGGCCATTTGAACAGTGAATGATCAGCTCGGACTGCTGATTACGTGCAATTTCCTTTGCTACATTTTTGGCTTGTTGTTGAGTTTGATGCACAGAAGTAGCACGCTCGTTTCCTTCTCCTTTGACCGCCCAACCATTCTTGTGTGGAACAACATGTTGACTTTTACCTGCCATGATTTTTTCCTGAGAATCTCATAGTGATGACAAAAAACTAATGTCTTTGTTTTTTTGTATGGCAACTCGAAAAAAGTAAATAACCTATTTCGAATCGTCAATAGCGAAAAAAACGCCCCCACCACAGCAGGGGCGTTGTTGAATTGCTGTTTATGGTTAATCCCAGTTCAACGCACCACCGGTTTGATATTCCGTTACCCGTGTTTCAAAGAAATTCTTCTCTTTCTTCAAATCAATCATCTCGCTCATCCACGGGAAAGGATTGTTTGCGCCGGGGAACAGTTCTGGCAGCCCAATTTGCACCATCCGGCGGTTACAAATAAAGCGCAGATATTCTTTAAACATCGGTGCATTCAGACCCAAAATACCGCGTGGCATGGTGTCTTCAGCATAAGCATATTCCAACTCAACCGCCTGACCGAATAATTCAGTGATGTCTTGTTGGAAAGCCTCAGTCCATAAATGCGGGTTTTCCAGCTTAATTGAGTTGATCATATCAATACCAAAATTACAGTGCATGGACTCATCACGCAAAATATATTGATATTGTTCTGCCGCGCCGGTCATTTTGTTTTGTCGGCCCAATGCCAAAATCTGCACAAAGCCAACATAGAAGAATAAACCTTCCATAATGCAGGCGAATACAATCAGCGACTTTAACAGCGTTTGATCGTTTTCTAAGGTGCCGGTTTTGAATTCTGGATTAGTCAGGGCATCAATAAATGGAATTAAGAAATTATCTTTATTTCGAATCGATGGGATTTCGTGATAGGCATTAAATACCTCGCCTTCATCCAAACCCAAGGATTCAACAATATATTGATAAGCATGGGTATGAATCGCTTCGTCAAAGGCTTGGCGCAGTAAAAATTGCCGGCATTCTGGGGCAGTGATCTGGCGATAGGTGCCCAACACAATATTATTCGCGGCAAGGCTATCCGCTGTGACAAAAAAACCAAGGTTGCGTTTTACCACGCGCATTTCATCAGCAGACAGTTGACCAGATTTCCACTGCTCAATATCACGCTGCATATTCACTTCTTGCGGCATCCAGTGGTTAGCACACTGGGCAAGATATTTTTCCCACGCCCATTTGTATTTAAATGGCACTAATTGATTAACGTCGGTTTTGCCATTGATAATTCGCTTATCGACGGCATTCACACGACCTTCGTTACTCGTTGGGCTGGCCACAGCCACATCATCAAAACTTAAACTCACAATCACTCTCCAATTTTTTAAGAATTTGGCACAGCTCACACCGCGCCAAATCCAAATGATTTTTTACGCTGCGTTTACTGGCACGACTCACAATCAGGGTTGTCGATGGAGCAGAATTTCATATCGGTTGCGGGTAACTCTGGCTCAGCCGCTGTTGGGGGGGCAGTGTAAGACACTGCCGCAGGGACGGCGTTCAATTCACCGCCACGACCTGTCGATTTCTCCGCCGCTGTTGCTGCCAACGTACGCAGGTAATAAGTGGTTTTCAAACCGCTAACCCAAGCATGTTTATACAACTCATCCAATTTTTTACCCGACGCACCCGCCATATAAATGTTTAACGACTGTGCTTGGTCAATCCATTTTTGCCGGCGGCTGGCGGCATCAACCAGCCAGCGAGGATCAATTTCAAAGGCAGTGGCATACACAGCACGCAAATCGGCGGGGACACGGTCAATCGGGCCAAGGCTGCCATCAAAGTATTTCAAATCCGATACCATCACCTCATCCCACAACCCCCGTGCTTTCAAATCGCGCACCAGATATTCGTTGACCACCGTGAATTCACCAGACAAGTTCGATTTCACAAACAGGTTTTGATAGGTCGGTTCAATCGAGGCGGAAACGCCAATAATGTTGGCAATGGTGGCGGTGGGGGCAATCGCCAAACAATTGGAATTACGCATCCCATATTCGGCAATCCGCGACCGCAGTTCAGCCCAATCTAAGCGGCTGGAGCGATCCATCTGTAAATATTGCCCACGGGTGTCGGCCAATAAACCAATCGAATCCTGCGGCAAAATGCCACGATCCCACAAACTGCCCGGATAGGACGCATAACGGCCCCGTTCCTGCGCCAGCTCTGTCGATGCCCAATACGCATGATAGGCCACCAACTCCATCGAACGGTCGGCAAAGTCAACCGCCTCATGGCTCGCATACGGCACACGTTTTAAGTGCAAACAATCTTGGAAACCCATAATGCCCAAACCGACAGGGCGGTGTTTCAAGTTGGCATTACGGGCTTTTTGCACCGGATAGAAATTAATGTCGATCACATTGTCCAACATCCGCATCGCAGTACGGATGGTGCGTTTGAGCTTCTCGCTATCGAGTTCGCCATCACGCATGTGGTTGACCAAATTCACCGAACCCAAATTACACACCGCAATTTCTTCTTCGTTGGTGTTCAGGGTGATTTCGGTACACAAGTTAGAACTATGCACCACGCCCATGTGTTGTTGTGGGCTACGCAGGTTGCAAGGGTCTTTGAAAGTCAGCCAAGGGTGGCCGGTTTCGAACAACATCGACAACATCTTGCGCCACAGCGTCACTGCTGGTAGTTTTTTGAACATCTTGATCTCACCACGTGCAGCTTTCGCTTCATAGGCAAGATAGGCTTGTTCAAATTCATTACCGTATTTGTCGTGTAAATCTGGGCATTCGCTTGGGGTGAACAACGTCCACTCGCCATTTTCCATCACTCGTTTCATAAACAAGTCGGGAATCCAGTTGGCGGTGTTCATATCATGCGTGCGGCGGCGGTCATCGCCGGTGTTCTTCCGCAGTTCTAAGAATTCTTCAATGTCTAAGTGCCATGTCTCTAAATAGGCACACACCGCACCACGGCGTTTACCGCCTTGGTTCACCGCCACCGCAGTGTCATTCACCACTTTTAAGAACGGTACCACGCCTTGCGATTTACCATTTGTGCCTTTGATATGGCTGCCTAATGCCCGTACCGCTGTCCAGTCATTGCCCAAACCACCGGCAAATTTGGACAACAGCGCGTTTTCTTTAATTCCTTCGTAAATCCCATCGAGATCATCCGAAATCGTTGTCAGATAACAGCTAGACAACTGACTGCGGCGGGTGCCGGAGTTAAAGAGGGTGGGCGTCGAGGACATAAAGTCAAACGAGGACAACACCTGATAGAACTCAATTGCGCGTGCATTCCGGTCGCTTTCATTCAGCGCCAGCCCCATCGCCACCCGCATAAAGAACGCCTGTGGCATTTCGATACGCTGACCGTCGATGTGTAAGAAATAGCGATCAAACAGGGTTTGTAGGCCGAGATAGCCAAATTGGTTGTCACGTTCTGGTTGTAATGCCTCGCCCAAGCGTGGCAAGTCATATTCGGCTAAGCGTTCATCTAACAGCTCGGCATCAATACCACGACGGATAAACGACACGAAATAATCGGGATAACGCACGGCCATGTCGCTTGGGCTGATGGTTTCACCCAAAATATCGAGGCGGATGGTGTTCAGCAATAAACGGGCAGTGACTTTGTCATAGGCTGGATCTTGCTCAATCATGGCGCGCGCGGCCAAGATGGCGGATTTATTCACCTCATCCACTGACACCCCGTCATACAGGTTCTTCAGCGTTTCGCTGAGAATGTGTTCAGGTTGGGTTTCGGTTTCTAAGCCTTCACACGCCGCCGTAATCAGGGCGCGCAGTTGTGCCATATCCAAGGGCTGGCTTTGCCCGTGACGATCCACCACATGCAACACCGGCACCTCGACGGGTTCGGCGGCTTGTGCTTTTTGTTGGGCGCGTTGACGTGAGCGTTCTTCACGATACAAAACATAGGCGCGTGCCACTTCGTGTTCTCCTGAACGCATCAGCGCCAATTCAACTTGGTCTTGAATTTCTTCAATGTGAATCGCGCCACCTTCTGGCTTACGACGCAAGAGTGCACTGACCACCTGCTCGGTTAACACAGCCACTTCATCCCGAATACGGGCACTGCTCAACCCACGTTGACCGCTGACGGCAAGAAAGGCCTTGCTCATGGCAACGGAAATTTTCGAAGGTTCAAAATCAACCACTGCGCCATTGCGACGAATGGTTTTGTAGTTGGCATACGATTGACGTGCGGAATCGGCAACAGACGTGGACATGCAGCGATCTCTCTGAAATAAAGGCGAAAAAGGGGAATTAAGCTGGAAAAAAACCGCAAAAATTCAGGTACAAGCGCAGTTTTTAATACGGCAGAACGCAACAAAAAAACACAACATATAGTTGTGTCGTTGTTTAATGGCACAAATTGTAGTGGGTTGCGCGGGACAACACAATCTTGACAGACAGCTCAAAATTCGCCATGTGCTGAAGTTGCCACAACCGATACCAACACGCTAAGCAAAGTGGGTTATGACGCTGCAGAAAAAGTTTTATTTAATCGAACAAAAGAATAAAACGGCATAATGGAGGTATCTTAAATTGTAAAAGCATGGCAGAAGGCACCGTGATAATGGTAAATTGTCGGTCTACTTTTTCGATTTAAGCAGCGTATTAGCATGCTTGTTTCTCTACGAACTCTTTCCCTACGGCGTGGGCTTACATTAGCCACCATCGTGCTGACGCTATTTATCACCGTCCTCTATGGGCTGTGGCTTTACAGTAGCCGCCAGCGTGATATTGCCCAAGCCTATGCCGGTGCGACGAATCTTTCGCTCACCTATCAGGCCTTTATCGAACAATCATTCGATGGCCTCGACAGCGTGTTAGAAATCACCCAGCGCCATGTTCGCAATCAAGATGTGTTGCATGTCACTGAGGCGATTCGCACCGCGATTGATGTGCGGATACAACAAACCCCCTATCTACAACATATTGTCGTGATTGACCGCGATGGTTTTGCTCGCAATTCTGCCTTGGCAGAACAACAGCTCAACCTACAGCAACGCCCTTATTTTGTTTTCCACCAAAAAAATACGCTGTTTAAGCCCTATGTCAGTCCGGTCTTTGACTCTGCTTTACGACCTGGGGCTAAGGTGTTCACCATTAGCCGGCGCTTAGAAACCAGCGATGGTGAGTTTGCCGGCGTGGTGGTGGCGGCGATTGACATCATTAAATTGGCCTATCGTCTCGATCAATTACGCGGTTTACCCGATGCTGCTGTTGCCTTAGCGCATCACAATCGCACGTTAGTGACACGGACACCGCTGGTTTTGTCGCGTATTGGTACACCATTGATTGGCCCAGAAAGTTGGTTCCAACACCAAAGTGTGCAATTTGAAGTCGATCAGGGACTCGACGGTAAAGTTCGTTTAGCCCACATGCAGCGTATCCAGCGTTATCCGTTCTATATGTATGTCACCCGTGAAAAAGAGGTGATTTTGCAGAACTGGCAGCGCAATGCTTGGATTGTTGGCTTTGGTTGGTTGATTTTTATTTGTTCAATTTGGTTAGCGCACTATTTGTTGCAAAAACAATTATCACAGCGCGATGCACAAGAACGGGCACTTCGCAATAACGAAGCGGCACTCTTGCGTGCCAAAGAAGATGCCGAACGCGCCAGTCAAGCCAAGGGCGAGTTTTTAGCCAATATGAGCCATGAGATTCGCACGCCAATGAACGCGATTTTGGGGCTGGCGCAATTGATGGAAGATGGCGAATTGGGCCAGCGTGAGCGTGATTATCTCGACAAAATTCAACGCTCTGCCCGTTCGTTATTAGGTATTTTGAATGATATTTTGGATTTTTCGAAAATCGAGGCCGGCCGTCTGGAGTTAGAGGATGTGCCGTTTGCGATGGATGAGTTATTGCGTAATTTAAGCGCGATTATGTCCACCAATGCCCGCGATAAAGGCATTGAAACCATCTTTCAAATCGATCCTGATGTCCCTCGGCAGTTGGCCGGTGATGCCTTGCGCTTGCAGCAGGTGTTAATCAATTTAACCGGCAATGCGATTAAGTTCACCCACGCCGGAGAAGTGGTGCTCAGTATTCAATTACTGCGGCAAGAAATGGATCGGGTCGAATTGGGCTTTGTTGTCCGTGATACGGGTATCGGGATGAGTCCCGAGCAATTACGCAATCTGTTTAATGCTTTCAGTCAGGCCGATGCCTCCACCACCCGCCGCTTTGGCGGGACGGGTTTGGGATTGGTCATTAGTCAACGGCTGGTGCACATGATGGATGGCGAGATTTTGGTGGAAAGCCAGCTTGGTCAGGGCAGCACTTTCCGCTTTACTGCCCAATTCCGCCGCTTACCCGATAGCAGCACCATCAAACCAGCGCCAGTCCGCCATGAGATGCACGCGCTTAACGTGTTGATTGTCGATGACAACGAAACATCGCGTGTGGTGTTGCAACAGCTCTGCCGGTCGTTTGGTTGGGGCGCCGATTTGGCAGCTTCGGCAGAGGAAGGCTTGTCGTATCTCAATCAACCTCAGCAAAGCTACGATCTATTATTTTTAGATTGGCAAATGCCGGGGATGGATGGCCTAGAGATGATGCGGTATGCACAGCAGCATCACCCAAGCCAACTACCACCGGTGATTTTGATGCTGACTGCGGCCAACTTAGAAGAATTAGAACAAGCCGCCGGCGACTTAGAGCTCAATGGTCTGTTGTCCAAGCCGGTGACACCATCAATGGTGTTCGATGCGGTGATTCGTGCGCGCAATCAAGGCCAACAACCGCGCTCGCCTGATACGCCTGCCAAAATCAGTCAGCTTGAAGGCCGCTTGCAGGGAATGCGTGTATTACTGGTGGAAGATAATGAAATCAACCAGTTAGTGGCCTGTCAGTTATTGGGGCGTGCCGGTGCGATGGTGGAAGTGGCAGAAAATGGCCGTGAAGCGGTGCAATGTTTGAAACGTAAGCCAACGGCGTTTGATGCAGTGTTAATGGATGTGCAAATGCCGGTGATGGATGGCTACACCGCCACCCGCGCCATTCGTCAAGGCTTAGGCTTGACCGAGCTACCGATTATTGCCATGACAGCCAACGCGATGGTCAGTGATCGGCAAGAAGCCTTGGATGCCGGAATGAATGCCCATGTCAGTAAACCAGTAGAAGCGGATATTTTGTTCCAAACCCTATTGGAAACCACAGGCTACCAAGTGCAACCGTTGTTGCCTGCTGCCGTCGCGGTGACAAAAACCGAGTTCCGTTTACCCGATCAATTGGCTGGTATTGATGTCGCGGCTTCGCTGGCGCGGGTTGGTGATGCCCGCTTGTTAGCGCAATTACTGGTGCGTTTTGCCGAAACACAGCAAGACAGTATTGAAGATGCGTTACAGCATTGGGAAGCTGACCGACAAGAACAAACAGTACAGATTTTGCACCGCCTACGCGGTGCAGCGGCAAACCTTGGCGCGGTGCATCTTGCCGATTGTGTCGCGCAAGCAGAATCGGCGGCGAAAGCTGCCGCGCCCTTCCCTCGGGCGCAAGAATGCTTCCGCTTACGCACTGCATTAGAAGAAGTGGTGCAATCGGCGCACTTAATTCAACAACAGCTTAAGAATGAGAACGCCTCTCATGCAAATGATGAGGTACATGCCACCTTCAATCACACAGAAATAAATGCCTTACGTGCTTTGTTACTGGAATATAATCTTGCCGCGCTGGAGATGATTCGCAACGATTTACCGCGCTGGGAAGCCACGTTAGGCAAAACAGCGGCGGCGGCTTTGCTTACTGCGGTGGAGTCACTCGACTTTGAAACCGCACTTAAGCAACTTCCCACCAGTTGAACATCATCTGTTGTTAACCTGACTTGCCGAGAGCCCTAATCTGATGCCAACTTCGTTTTCGACCGACCTGCCTTTACGCGGCCGTATTCTGATTGTGGATGACATGATGGAAAACGTGCTGGTATTGAACAATATTTTGAAGGAACAACACGAAGTGTTGTTTGCTTTGAAAGGGGATAAGGCAATTGAGTTGGCACAAACTCGAGCTCCTGATCTGATTTTATTGGATGCGGTGATGCCCGAGATGGACGGTTATACGGTCTGTTCTACACTCAAACACGACCCGTTGACGGCAGATATCCCGATTATCTTTATTACTGCGCTTACTGATGCCCAAGATGAAACACGGGCGCTTGATATTGGCGCGGTGGATTTCATCAGCAAACCGGTCAACCCCTCGATTGTGCAAGCACGGGTACGCACTCACTTAACCTTAAAACGGCAAACCGACTTGTTACGCCGCCTTACTTTGTCGGATGGTCTGACCTGTATCGGTAACCGCCGTTGTTTTGACGAGCAATATCAGCGGGAATGGCGTCGTTGTCAGCGTAACCAACGCCCTTTGAGCTTGATGTTGATTGATATTGATCACTTCAAACTCTACAACGACCACTATGGGCATCAAGCTGGTGATGAAGCCCTACGCCGCTTTGGTGGTTTGTTAAATCAAACCATTCAACGCAGCAGCGACCTTGCTGCACGCTATGGTGGCGAAGAATTTGCTGTGTTGCTATCTGAAACTGACAGCGAACATGCCCTTGTTGTGGCAAATAAAATCCATCAGGCGTTGGCAGAAATGGCCATGCCCCATCTGGCTTCTCCCACGGCTAACATCATCACTGCCAGTATCGGCTTGGCTTCACTGGCGCCTCACGCTGATTTGGCACCCGAGAGTTTGTTAGAGCGTGCCGATCAGGCCTTGTATCGTGCCAAACACTCTGGACGTAACCGGACTGAGATTGGCTAAATCCCTTGTGGCTGGTTGCGTTAAACTGGTGCTTTTGTCAGGAATTGCAGATGACTACGCCAGAAGACGTGATTGCCGCAACCAAAGTGTGGCTAGAGAAGGCGGTAATTGGGCTGAATTTGTGCCCATTTGCCAAAGCCGTGTATGTCAAAAACCAAATTCGCTTTGTGGTCAGCCAAGCGCAACATCTCGATCAGTTTTTAGAAGAACTGGACGATGAGTTAGCGCTGTTGGCGGCAACACCAGCCAGTGAAATCGACACCACCTTATTGATTCACCCGACTTTATTCCCTGATTTCTTAGAATTTAATGATGTGCTGCAAATCGCCGAAGCAGCGCCAGCCGATCAGGGCTTAGAAGGCGTGATCCAAGTGGCCAGCTTTCACCCCGATTTTCAGTTTGCTGACACTGAGCCAGACGACATCAGCAACTATACCAATCGTTCTCCCTATCCCACATTACACTTGATTCGCGAGGAGAGTATTGCGCGGGTGGTGAGTCAAATCGACAACCCCGATACTATTTTTGAACGCAATATCGCCACGATGGAAAAAATCGGTTTGGCAGGCTGGCAAGCACTCGACATTCCAACAGGGAAGCCTTCGGTATGAGCGACAAAAAGAAGAAACATATCAGCTATCGGCCAACCGTGTTGCCGCCCGAAGTCCGCGAGGGCCAATCGGTTGAGTTATTAAAAGCGTTGCATATCCTGACCCGTGATGGACAGCTCAACCAAGACAGCCGCCGTAAACTGAAACAGGTTTATCATCTCTACCAATTTATCGAGCCTTTATTGCAGGAACTGGCAGACGCTGCTGCGCCCTGTACCCTTGCCGATCATGGGGCAGGGAAGTCGTATCTTGGTTTTATCCTGTACGATTTGTTTTTCAAACAACGTGAGGTCGGCCATATTTTTGGGATTGAGACACGGCAAGAACTGGTACAGCGGTCGGAAGAATTGGCCGCTCATTTACAGTTCCCTCGGATGCGTTTTCTGAATCTCAGCGTCGAAGCATCGATTACCTCACCAGACTTGCCCGCGCAAATTGACATGGTGACGGCGTTACATGCGTGCAATACGGCAACTGACGATGCCATCCGCTTTGCGTTGCATAAAAAAGCCCGTTTCATTGTCTTGGTGCCGTGTTGTCAGGCCGAGGTCGCTGCTGTGTTACGCCAACATAAAAATAAAATGTTGGGACAAACTCCATTGTCTGAAATGTGGCGACATGCTATCCACACGCGTGAATTTGGTAGCCACCTCACCAATGTCTTGCGCTGTTTGGCGTTAGAAGCCTATGGCTATCAGGTGACGGTGACCGAATTGGTCGGGTGGGAACATTCGATGAAAAATGAGCTGATTATTGCCCGTTATACCGGTCAACGGCGTGGGAATGCACGGCAACGTTTGTTAGCCATTTTGCAAGAATTTGGATTGGAAGAACTGATCCCCCGCTTTTTGCCAGACATGCCCGTTGCCGCCCAAGGTGAGCAAGAAGCTGTATAATCGGTTTCCATGACTGCTGCTGATTTCCTCCGCCCCCTTGCCGTTGCCGCCTTAGCCTTGAGTGTGCTGTATGGATGTGCGTCTTCAACCACACCTTCCGCCGGTGTCGATGTCAATGCACCGGTTGAACCGGGCTATTATCGCGTTCAGGCTGGTGATACCTTATTTCGGATTGCAAAGCGTTGGGGGCAGAGTGTCAGTACCTTGGTGAAGTGGAACAATCTTGCCGACGCCAGCCAAATTGAAGTGGGACAGGTGTTGCGAGTGGCACCCCCCACTGTTGCGGCAAGCCCAACCACGACGCCCCGTGCCCCAGTGTTACGCCCCACACCAAAAGACCCTGTTGCAACCCCTGCACAAGCGGGTATCCGCTTAGCCATGCCGGTGACCGGTGGCAAACTTGGGAATTTCAATACAACCACCAATGGGGTGGATATTGCTGGTGCAGTGGGGACTCCGATTTTAGCCGCTGCCCCCGGTAAGGTGGTGTATGCTGGTAGCGGGATTCGACAGTACGGTAATATGTTGATTATTAAGCATAATAAAGATTATCTGACTGTCTATGCCCATAACAGCAAATTGTTAGCCCGCGACGGTCAAACCATCAGCACCGGACAAACTATTGCCGAAATGGGCAGCCACGGCGGTAAACCCCTGCTGCATTTCGAGCTGCGTTATCGTGGCAAACCAATTGATCCTAGCGCCTACTTCCAATAACCCGTTCACGACCATACATCCATCGTTCTGCCTGTCGCCGCACCACATCACTGAGTGAGTGGGTGCGGGCATAGGCTTGACGTAGCCAATCACTATCAGAATCTCGTGCTAAGGTGCGTTCGCGCAACGCAGCCAAAATACTGTCTTCCTCCACCGATTCGGATACCCCGCGCAGTTGGTCGAGGGTAACCAAAATATCCTCTAATACCGAGGTTTGTGTGCCTTCTAATGGCTTAACCAACACCCCTTCAAAGCCAAAGCGACAGGCTTGAAAACGGTTATAGGTATAGGTCAAATAGCTGTGGGCATCGGTGGGTTGCATGGGCTGGGCAAAACAGTGTTTGGCCAATAAGCGGATATAACCGGCCAATAACACAGCATTTTCAATACTCAGTGGCGTATCACAAATTCGCACTTCCACGGTGCCATATTCGGGTTTTGGCCGAATGTCCCAGTAAAAGTCTTTCATACTGGCAACAATGCCGAGTTTGGCCATGTTTTGAAAATATTGATTAAACCCTTCCCAATCGTTGACACACGGCATCGAGCCCGATAGCGGAAAAGCGTTCACACTGGTCAGGCGAGAGGTTTGAAAACGGGTATCCACGCCTTGATAAAAAGGCGAGGAAGCGCTCAAGGCAATAAAGTGGGGAATATAGCGCGATAAATAATGCGTTAAACGCACGGCCCAATCCCCATTTGGACAGCCGATGTGTACGTGTTGACCATATACCGTAAATTGTTTGGCCAGATAACCATACAACTCACCGACTAAACGATAACGCTCTTTTGGGTAAATCCGTTGGTCATCCCAATGTTGAAACGGGTGTGCACCACCACCAGCCAACGCCAAATTCAACCGTTCAGCGGCAGCCACCAACAGCGAGCGAATGGCGCGCAGCTCTGCTAATAAGTCATCGGTCGAAGTATGAATTGCCGAACCAATCTCAATCATCCCCTCGGTGATCTCTGGCTTAATATCGTAGCCATGTGGCTTACGGTTAATTAAGTGCAGCAAATCATCCGACCCTCGCGTCAAATTAAAGTCGCGGACATTAACAATCATCAGCTCCAATTCGACGCCCATCGTCAATGGCGACGAGGACTGAAAAAATAGCATCGGTTCAGGTGTTACGGTGGGGGCGGTGAGCGTGGGCAGTGTTTCTACAGTGTGGGTGAGATCAGTCACGGGTTTCTCCTGATGCGATTAAACCGACCCGTGCCACAATCGGGCCCAGTAAATCTGAACACAAAACCAAGGCCAACATCAGACCAGATAGTTGCGCACCAAAAGCAGGAAATAAGCTGCCAATGTGCAACATGAGTAACAAAGTGCTGCTAGACACCGGAAACAGGGTCAAACCCAAGCAACCACCGCGCCGCCACGACAAACCATTCCAACGCGAAAAAGCCACGCCACTGCCCATCAAAACCACTGCCCGTAGGCCAAGGAAAGCCAATGCGACCGGCCACATGGCAATAAAGTGTTCGGGGACCAACACCGCACCGGAATAGACAAAAAACACCAAGAATAAAATATGACCCAAACCTTCTAAATTCGGCTCGATGATGTTGTACCCTCGGTCTAAGACACGGCTCAGACAGCCAAGCGCCAAGGCAGCGATTAAAGGTGATAACGAAAACTTAACGGATAGGCCGACGGTTAAGGCAATTAAGGCCAATAACAGGGCATTTTGTGTAATGGCTTCGCGGCCTAGCCAGCGGCTTAATGGAATCGACAGTAAAGCCATCACTACTCCGAGGCCTAAGGAACCTGCTAACAGTCGTAGAAAATCGGTGAAAGCGGTGGTGGCAATGGCAAACTCGCCAGCCAGTTGTAAGGCAGAGATGCCGGCGGTGAACAATACCAAAGCAAATAAATTATTAACTGCCGTAAAAACCAAGGTGCGCTCACTGACTTGACCCTCGGCGCGCATTTCGCGAATTAGATGTAATAGGATGGGCGGTGAGCTGGCGCTGCCCATGGCGGCCGCCAAACTGGCCAAACCCGAAGGCAAGCCCAACCCCATCATCAGCCCGAGAAGGGCAATAAACACCAGTGTACTGGTTAAAATACTCGACCATAATAATCCGCGATCATGCACCAGCCACCGTACATCTAGGCGCCGTCCTAGCTCGAATAAAAACAATCCAAGGGCAAGATCGACAAATAGCTGAATATCACCCAACACCGTTCGTGATAATAGATTTAATCCAGCAGGGCCAAGCAATAAGCCCGTGAGCAAATAGCCGGTTAAGGCGGGAAGATGGAGTACCCGATGAACCAATTGCCCCCCGAGCACGCCAAGTGCTAACACCAAACCAAAGGCGCCCAAGGAATCCAAGGTCAACGCCCCAGCCCACCATGAGTGTTCTTCACTGAACATACGGTCTTTCTCCACTCATTCTTTGTGAGAGCCGCTAAGGCTGCCTGATCTGTATAACAGTAGTCAATAAAAAACTGTTATACCATTAACATTTATTAAGCTTTTTTCAAAAAAAGAAGACGAAAGATGTTGACAAACAGTAAGAGGATGTCTATTATGCCGACCTATCGATGCACTGCAACGATTCCTCGATAGCTCAGTCGGTAGAGCGCCGGACTGTTAATCCGTAGGTCCCTGGTTCGAGCCCAGGTCGAGGAGCCAAAATTCAAGAAAGCCCCACAGAATTGTGGGGCTTTTCTTTTTTATCAAGTCAAAATCAGTCATTCTGATAAAAAACGGGCGCATTGCCGCGCCCGTTAACTATTTTTATCCCGCAAACACGGCATCCCAGAGTTTTTGAACAGCGGTATAGTGTTGACGCAAAGTCTGATCGACCTCGACCTTTGGCGCTTCATTCAGGCGTTTTGCATGTTGTAAGCGGCGATAGTGCCGATACGCTGCTTGTCCTGCTTCGGCCAATTCACGGTCGATTAAATCGGCATTTGCCGCCAATCCCAATAGTGCAATATTGCCAATATTGCCTGTCAGTTCGGGGAAGTAGTGCGAGTGCGCCAAAACCAGATATTGCACCAAGAATTCAAGATCGATGATGCCGCCGTGGGCATGTTTGATGTCATGATCGACAGCAGGGTGGCTATCACGCATTTTTTCCCGCATCCCCAACACCTCTTGTCGGAGCACTTCGCGATTGCGTGGGGCCGCGAGGACTTCAAAGCGAATTTTTTCAAACTGATCGCCAATAGGTACATCCCCTGCCACAAAGCGGGCGCGGGTAAGCGCTTGGTGTTCCCATAACCACGCTTTTTTCTGCTGATAATTGCGGAAAGCTTCCACCGTACTGACCAGCAAACCAGAGGCACCATCTGGACGTAGCCGCAAATCAATATCGTATAACACCCCAGCTGGCGTGGTGGCTGTGAGCCAAGTAGACAGTTTACGCGCTAATCGTGCATACAAATCTGCTGCGTCGGGGTGGGGATCGTCATACAGAAAAATAATGTCTAAATCAGATACATAGCCTAATTCCTTACCCCCCAATTTACCGTAACCAACAATAGTAAATTTCGGTACCTCGATATGGCGTTTTGAAATATCCAACCACGCATGTTTTAGCGTTGCTGCCAATACGGTATCAGCTAACAGCGAAATTTGGTCAGACAGCGCCTCTAATGGCCACATTCCCGCTAAATCCTGCGCCACTAAACGAAATTGTTGAGCATGTTGGAAATGGCGCAGTGTGTCCATTTTTGCTTCAACATCTTTACCGCAGGCTGTTAATTTTTCGTCGAGTTCAGTGGCGAGTTGTGCCCAGTTGGGTTCGGCGTATAGCACACGAGCATCAAGCAATTCATCAAGCAAAATTGGGTGGCGGTTGAGATAGTTCGATACCCACGGGCTGGCAGAGTAAAGTGTGGCCAACCGGCGCAGCGTTTGTGGATATTCATTTAACAAAGCCAAATATGGCCCACGTCGGCTGATGGTTTCCATCAAACTTAAAATACGCACTAAAGTTTCATCAGGATTAGCAAACCCTGCTGCGACTTCAATTAAAGACGGAATCAAACCATCAAAACGCTTGCGATTGGTGTCAGGAAGCTGGCGATAGCGTTGGCTATTGGCTAGTGTCGCCAGATGGCGGGCAGTTTCACGGGCATGATGATAGCCTAAAATAGCTAAGCGGTTTTCTTGTTCATCGCTGGGTTCGCCGCTGGCATCTTGCCATAAGCTGGTGAGAGGATGCGAGCTGTGGTCATCAGAGGGTAAAACAAAGACTTGTTCAAAATGGCGATGCACCTGATTGCGCAAACGATTTAGCGAAGCAATAAAACCATCCCACCCAGGATAATCCATGCTTTCTGCAATTTTGAGCTGCATCTCAGTTTGGGTGGGCAAGGTTTGCGTTTGCTGATCGTCTAAATACTGTAAGCGATGTTCTAAATCACGCAGAAAACGATAGGACTGTTGCAACTCATCTACCGTATCGGCTTCTAATAATTTCAGATTAGCCAGTTCTTGTAATGCGGTGCGGGTTGAGCGTGTTTGTAAGCGTGGTTCACGGCCACCGCGAATTAACTGAAATACTTGGGCAATAAACTCGATTTCACGAATCCCGCCGGGCCCCAATTTGATATTGTCGGCCATATCGCGCCGCGCCACTTCGCGTTGGATTTGGGCATATAAATCACGCATGGCGCCATAGGCGTTGTAATCAAGGTATTTGCGATACACAAAAGGTCGCACGATATCGGATAGCCCCTGATCTTCACCACTGATAATCCGGCCTTTGATCCAAGCATACCGCTCCCATTCTCGTCCTTGGGTCAGCAGATAATTTTCAAAAGCATTGAAATTCATCACCAACGGCCCTGAATCACCATAAGGGCGTAGTCGCATATCGACACGGAACACAAAACCATCACCGGTTGGTTCAGCAATGGCTGCGATCAAACGCTTACCTAAACGAGTGAAAAATTCTTGGTTCGAGAGACTGCGTGATCCGTTGGTTTCGCCGTTTTCTGGATAGAGAAAAATCAGGTCAATATCTGAACTGACGTTCAATTCATACCCACCCAATTTACCCATACCCACCACAATCATAGATTGTGGCGTCTGGCTTTCGTTGCCGATGGGCTGGCCATATTGTGCTAATAGTGTGGCTTCGATATGGCGGTGGGCCGTATCGACAGTGACATCGGCTAACAAGCTAATCGTGGTTAATACTTCATCGGTATCGGTCAAACCACCCACATCACGCACAATCAACCGCGCCATGACCGCCTGCCGCAATTTACGCAAAGCACGCTTTAAGGCGTCCTCGTCATGGGCGGGGATGTCTTGTAAACGCGCCAACATGGCCTCTTGGGTAAAAGGCTGGTCGTGATGGCGCAGAATATCTTGTGCAACATCAGGGGCAGAATCGAATAAGCGTCGTAAGTAGTGACTATGGCCAAGGGCACGGCTGACAGCAGGGGCATAAGACATCGCATTCTCCTAGAAACTCACACCATTTTCGCACGAATGATGAAGCAATAAATGAGATTCGTCTGCTGGGTAAGGTATACGTTAGCGACGAAACACCCAGCGGTGGGTATCAGATGCTTCTGCGGTAAACCGATAGCCTTCACGGTCAAATTGTTTTAGCTGTTCGGGGTTTTGAATACGATGGTCAATAGCAAAGCGCACCATCAGCCCCCGCGCCCGTTTTGCATGGATGGCAATGACTTTATAGCCGCCATTTTTTTGTTCTTCGAATACTGGTGTGATGATATGAAAAGCAGGGTTAGCCGTCACTGATTTGAAGTATTCCTCAGAGGCAAGGTTAATCAGTTGTTGTGAGCCCATTTCGGTTAGGGTGTGGTGCAAGGTGGTACTGATGCGTTCACCCCAAAATTGATACAAGTTTTTTCCGCGTGGATTGAGTAAGCGTGTGCCCATTTCTAAGCGATAGGCTTGCATACGGTCAAATGGACGCAATACGCCATATAAGCCCGATAAAATACGCAAGTGGCGTTGGGCAAATAGCTGTCCCGCGCTATCTAAACTGGCCGCATCCAGACCTTCATACACATCACCCATAAAGGTATACAGCGCGGCACGGGTGTCTTGTGGCTGGGGAATTTGCCAATCGTGGTAACGAGTGAAATTCAGATAGGCCAATTTGTCGCTGATTTGCATGAGTTCGGCCAATTCAGCAGGGGTTTTTTGCCTTAACACTGCAACCAGCTCTGCCGCTTGTGGCAGTAGTTCAGGATCGGTGTGGTGGGGCAGTTGGTAGGGAGTGTCGAGGTCGAGGGTTTTGGCGGGGGAAATCAGCATTAACATAGTCAAAAAACCTTGGGGAATGGGGCAAGATGGTAGATTGTACCGCCATTCGGAATCTTGCTATGCGCGGTAATTTTGTCTATTATTCATCCCCTCTTCTTTGCCATGCAAAGTGCGCAGTTTTGACTACGGGGTGTAGCTTAGCCTGGTAGAGCGCTACGTTCGGGACGTAGAGGCCGGTGGTTCGAATCCACTCACCCCGACCAATTGTAAAGTTTTGATGTGCCGATATAGCTCAGTTGGTAGAGCAGCGCATTCGTAATGCGAAGGTCGTAGGTTCGACTCCTATTATCGGCACCACAGACACTAAAAGCAGTGCCTAGCATTGCCAAATAAACCCAGTAAAAGCCTTGTGCCTACTGGGTTTTTTGTTATTTGTGGCTATCTGTTGGCAACGATGGGAACAATGAAATTTGTGTATAACTTTGCGTATAGCTAGAATCCGATAGGATGTTGTTATACACAAGGGCCTGCCATGAAGCTAACCGACCCCATAGTCAAAGCCGCCAAGCCACAAGAAAAACCCTTCACACTATCCGATGGCAAAGGCCTTGCCCTGCACGTTCAGCCACAAGGTTCTAAATGGTGGCGCTTTCGCTATCGCTTTAATGGCAAACCCTGCCTGCTATCTCTTGGCACCTATCCCGATGTAACGCTCAAGGAAGCGAGATTAGAGCGTGACCGCTTAAAAGCACTTATCAAGCAAGGCATTAACCCGTCTGTGCAGCGTCAAGAAGATAAGTTCATGGCCGCCAAGAGTCTGACCAATAGCTTTGAATCCGTGGCCCGTGATTGGTGGGATAGCTGGCAAGGTACAAAAACACCTGCCCATGCAACCCGAATCATTCGAAGGTTAGAATCTGACGTTTTCCCGCTCATTGGCAATCGGCCCCTGACAGACATCACGGCCCCGTTATTACTGATGATGGCAAAACGTATTGAATCGCGTGGAGCCTTGGATATTGCAAGGCGTTCACTACAGACATGCAGCCAGATCATGCGTTATGCCGTGGCACATGGGATAGCAGAGAGAAACCCCGCTGCAGACATCAAAGCGTCAGAAGCACTCAAGCCAACAAAAACCAAAAATAACGCCCGTATTGAGGCCAGAGAACTGCCCGAATTGATGCGAAAGATAAACGGTTATCAAGGCCATCCCTTGACCCGTATCGCTTTGCAACTCATGGCCCATACCTTTGTGAGAACGCGGGAACTGATCGAGGCACAATGGGATGAATTCGACCTAGACGCAAAAGAATGGCGTATCCCTGCCAAGCGTATGAAGATGAGAACCCCGCATATCATCCCGCTATCCTCTCAAGTGCTTACCATCCTGCAAGAGCTCAAAGCCATCACCGGCAGTAAGTCGCCTATGTTGTTTCCTTCGCAGCAAGGCCGTGGCAAGGGCATGAGCAATAACACCATGCTTTATGCCCTATACCGCATGGGCTACAAAGGCCGCATGACTGGCCACGGGTTTAGGGGGGTTGCCAGCACGGTGTTACATGAGATGGACTTCAACCATGACCACATCGAATTGCAGCTTGCCCATGCCCCACGCAATGCAGTATCGGCGGCCTATAACCATGCCCTGTATCTCAAACAACGTGCGGCCATGATGCAGCACTGGAGCGACTACTTAGACGCACAGGTAAACGTGCCGGCCTTGTCCTTGGAGGCTTAAAAAATACGTTTTTCTTACGGTTACTGTTTTTTTGTGGTTACTTTGGTTACCGTGGTTACCGCCTTGATTTTATTGGTTATTTTTCGGTAACCGTAAGTTTTGATTTTTGGTTACCGTGGTTACCTTTTTGGCTTTCTCGATTCTTCCACGGTTAGGAATTGTTTTTACGCTGGCATCTAGCCCGACGGGGCGAAAAGTGGGAAACCCTGCCCACCTGATGCTGGCCTCTCTTTTTCAGGGAATGCGAAGGGGGCAATTTTGATTTCAGGTTATCAGGACGGCGGCGCTCTTGCTTATGCGGCTGCCGAAAATCTTAAGAGAGCGACACAAGAAGCAGTATGGCAGGACGGCGGCGCTCTTGCTCATTTGGCTGCCGAAAATCTTAAGAGAGCGAAGCAAAAAGCAGTATGGCAGGAGGATGGCGCTCTTGCTCATTTGGCTGCCGAAAATCTTAAGAGAGCGAAGCAAAAAGCAGAACTGATTGAGTTTCGGAACAATTTCATTAAGAAAGAAATCGACAAGATAAAAGGCTGTATCCCTGATCTATCTAGCAAGCCTACTGAGAGAGAAACCAAACCACAGAAAAGACTAGAGATTGACAGCCCTGCCTTTGACAGACTCATGCAGGCTATTGAAGCCTTCCCCGTTGAGCATCCCGACTATGAAACGAAACCGCCTAAGCAATTAGTCGTAATTTCATGGCTAAACTCTAAGTTTGTCTTTAGCGACAAAGACAGGGAATCCCGTTTTATTGATAAGGTGATCGTAGAGCATTTCAAACTGCCCCGATAGCAAGACATGGCAACAGATGACACCCCTGATTTTTCAGGGGTTTTTTTGTTTTTAATGGATAAAAAATATGAAGTTTCAGCGTTTTGGTGACACCTAATGACACCTAAAAATCATTGCCTGTCAGATCGTAAATGCGGTTTCCTGACAGCGTTCATTCACGACAAGGAACGCCAACGATGGCCACTAAAACACTGCAACCCCATGAAGCCGAACCCCTTACCCTGCCTGCTGATGGCATGAGCCGGTGGGCGCAAATTGCACCCTTCGCACCGATTAGCCGCGAACGGTTCCGCCAACTATCGAACCAAGGCTGCGCCCCGCAACCTATCCGCCTTGGTATTCGCTGCACCATGTATAGCAACCGTGAATTGCACCGCTGGCTTGCCGACCCTGTGAACTATCAGGCAGGAGAGCAAGCGTAATGATCTACCACAATAAAAAAAGCCCCTACGCTTGCAAAAACGTAGGGGGCTCAGTTAACCTGCCGCCGTGCATCGAGCTACCAACTCTTTGCACGCAAATCTGACCGCCCAAACGGTGCAGAAACGGCAGCAGGATTTTACCTGTTTGCCCAAAATCTGAATAGCGCATTTCCTCTTTGTTTTTCTGACAATCTGGCCTTTAACTGCCATACGCCAAGCGTGTGACCGGTCATGCTTTGTTGATATTCAAAATACCTTAGCCCATGGCTGAGCGTAGGATATGCGCGCACCCCGTTAAAGCGGTTTTTACCTTTTTTTTAGAAGGGAAAAACCCTTATGCAAACACAAGACATTCACACAATGCTGGCGCTAGTCGCTGGCAAATGGCCTGACATCCTCACTGCTGCCGGCATCCCTGATCGGTTCTTGACTGGCAAACATGGCCCCTGCCCATTCTGCGGCGGTAAAGACCGTTTCCGCTTCACAAATCACCAAAATCGCGGCGGTTATATCTGCAACCAATGTGCCCCGAACGGGGGCGATGGTGTGGCCTTCCTCATGGCTTGGCGCGGTTGTCGTTTCAAAGATGCCGTTACATGGTTGCGGGACTATTTGCGACTGCCTAGCAGTGTTGCACCCGTTGAGCGTGAATCTGCCACAGGTTTTATTCCTGCCGGCAATCCTGAGCCAATTAGCGAATCAGAATTAACCCGCCGCTATCAAAGCATGTGCAATGTTTGGCGTAAATCACGGGCATTAACCGGTGATTGTTTGGGTTCGATTTATCTGCAATCGCGTGGTGTCTGGCATGGCACTGCCCCTGTCCCGTCTTTAAGGGTTATTGCTAATCTTGGCTATTACACCGGCAAGGATAAACAGGGCGATTTTCCCGCATTGCTGGCAGCAGTCACGGCGCTTGATGGCAGGAATATCAGCATTCACCGTACCTACCTAAACCACGATGGCACCAGCAAAGCACCCGTGCCAGAGCCCAAAAAACTCATGCAATCGTTGGGCACTATTTCCGGCGCTGCTGTGCGTTTATTCCCTGCCGGTGATGTCTTGGGCGTTGCTGAGGGCATCGAGACAGCGTTAGCCGCGTCAATGTTGCATGGCGGATTGCCGGTGTGGGCCTGCCTATCTGCTAATGGCGTTAAGTCTCTCGCGGTGCCTGACACAGTGAAGGAACTGGTCATTTTTGCTGACCATGACAACGAAGGCATCAAGGCAGCCAAAACGCTGCAATCCCGTTACCACGACACAATCAAGACAAAGATACTTACCCCAGAGCAAGCCGGTAGTGATTGGGCAGACGTGGCAAAAGGGGGCGCAAAATGAGCGATAACTTAGACCTGTTTGGCCATGATGAAGCCATCGAACCAGTCGAAACCAACGAACAAGCCAAACCAGCCAAGCAAAAGAAACCGAGCAAGGCAGCCATCAAAGCCGAATTGGAGAGAGAGAAACGGGCGCTGGATGCGGTCAATCAGGAGACAGTAGAAGCACCGGATTATGCCCTGCTAGATGTGCCCGTCCCGATTGAACACCGGCCACGGTATGTAGTTCGCGAGAATTGGAGCAAAACGTATGGCCCTGCTGGTGTCTGGTATCACTCATACAAACTAGGCACGGATAGCATCGAGCCGATAGACACATACATTTGTGCGCCTTTGTATGTTACCGCTATCACCCGCGACAACAGGAACCGCAATTTTGGCCGGTTATTAAGATTGCGTGATTCGTTGCTTGTGTGGAAAGAATGGGCCATGCCGATGGATTTACTGGCAGCGGATGGCGCGGAATTACGCGCTGTGCTGTTAAACATGGGGCTGGAAATCGACCCTAGCGCAAAGTCGGTGCTGTCACGCTACATACAAAGCCAGCACCCAAAACGACAGGTTTTAGCTGCCACAAAACTAGGCTGGCACGATGAAGGCTATTTGCTGCCAGATAGATTCTTTGCCCCAGCCGGTAGTGAGATAGAAGCTGTCTTGCAGGATGGTGCGCTGCCATCGTCAGGACTGTTTGAAAAGGCCGGTGTATTAGCCACTTGGACAGATAGCGTAGCAGCGTTGGCCACGGGTAACCCTTTGCTGATTCTCACGCTATCCACAGCCTTTGCCAGTACCTTACTCAAAGATAGCGGGGTAGCTAACGGCGGCTTTCACTTTTCAGCGGAAACCAGCAAGGGGAAAAGCACCATTACTAGCGCTGCTGCATCGGTGTGGGGTTGCCCTAAAGAGGGTAGCCAAGTTAAGGCATGGCGGGTAACAAGCAACGGTTTAGAAGGCGCTGCAGCATTGGCTAACGATGGCTTACTTGTGCTGGATGAGATCGGGCAAATAGAAGACCCCAGAGAGCTAGGCAACATCATTTACTTTTTGGGCAATGGTTCGGGCAAAAGTCGGGCCACAAGATCAGGCGGCTTGAGAGAAACGGCAACATTCCGCCTACTGTTTTTGAGCAATGGCGAGATGGATAAACAGGCAAAGCTTGAGACTGCGAACGTGAGAGCGCAAGCCGGCATGGATGTCCGCATGATCGAAATTCCAGTGAATCGGCGCTATGGCGCTTTTGATGACTTGCATGGTTTTGATGACGGTCGAGCGATGTCTAATGCCATCAAAGATGCCTGCCATAAGTGCTACGGCGTTGCTGGCCCTGCCTTCCTGCAAAACCTAGTCGCAGACACAAGTAAGAATATCGAGGAACGACACAAAGACATTCTCAGGGGCTTTGAGGCTGAAGCAGGGGCGCAAGGGCGTGTTGCAGCGTTGTTTGCGTTGGTGGCATTAGGTGGTGAGCTGGCAACTGAGTATGGCTTAACAGGCTGGCCACAGGGCACAGCGATTGATGCAGCAAAAACACTGTTTAACGAATGGCGAAAACACCGGCCAAGCGGAAACCAAGAAGCACCCGCGATGTTAGAGGCCGTGCAAAACTTCATTGATAAGCATGGCGGTTCACGCTTTGAAAATGAAAGCGAAATGGACGGGCCGATTATCCGTGACCGTGCGGGATGGTATGAGGATAAAGCGGGCGGTGGTGGCAGGGTTTATCACTTCACAAAATCAGGCCTGAAAGAAGCATTAGACGGTTTCGATTTTGGGCGTGGGCTGGATGTGCTAGAGGCTGCAGGCTGGTTACTTGGCAAGGATGAAAGTTATCCACAGAGGGGGAAGCAAACAAAAATCAGCGGAACCAATCGCCGCGTTTTTTCGATTTTGCCGCTAGACAACCAAAAAAACTTGGTTACCACGGTTACCACGGTTACCGCGTTGAATAATAAAGATTTTTCCGGTAACCAAAAAAATTTTCCTTTGGTTACTTTGGTTACCGATCACGATGAAGCAAGCCGCGATTCTGAAAAGGTAACCACGGTAACCAAAAACAAAGAGAGTTGGTTACCAGATAAAACCCTTGTAAATCAAGGGGGTAACCACGGTAACCAAAGTAACCAAGAAAAATTAGATGAGGGAACCGAAAACGCATCTTTTGAAGGTGGCGACTATGAAGAATTTTAGCCGTCACATCGTCCTTAGCCGGTTTGCGCTAGACCTAAGCCTGTCTGGAAATGGAGAGAAATTGCGCGTTCACCCTGCCAGCAACATCACTCCCCTTGCCCGTGATTACATTGCAAAACACAAGGCGCGGATGATCGAGCAACTACACTGCCTTGCACAGTCAGAAACCGGCATTGTGAGCATGGATTTTTTAGAACCTACCCATGTGCTGATTAAGCCGGTGTTGTTTGTGATCAAGGGGCAAGGCAAAACCTTTGAAGCGGGGGAATGTGTTCACGTTTTTGATCGGGCCAGCAATGCTAGAGCGTTCATCGAGTGTTTTAGACCGTGGACACATGACGATAACAGGGAGACACGCACGAATAAGGACAGGGGTTATAGACTGGCATGGATAGGTGGCGATGTAAGGGGCATCACACCAAAGAAGCTAGAGCCATTGCCATACCTATACGACTATGAGCAAGTAGCCGCATAACCAACAAACCCGCCTAGCGCGGGTTTTTTGTGCCCATAAAAAGGGCGATCTTGTTTGCTTGTCGCTGACAACCTAAAAAAGCAAACCGGCTAACGCTGGTTGTGTGGTTGTTGTGAGTGAAAACCAAAAAAAGCGATCAGCAAAGTGACCAATGGAAAACAAAAAAGGCGATGGTGTTCTAAACACAACAGGCAGGGAGAAACCCAAAGTTTTGCCGTGTTACTGGTGAGGGTAAGCGAGACTGAACGCCCCATAAGCGGTAAGCCTGCCCCAGTACCTGCAAAGGGGGGTACTTTTCAAAATGTGTATAAGTTTGCGTATAACTTTTGGGGTTTGTTTTTGTAGAGCCTAATAACAGCAATGGTTTTAGCGGGTATTGTGATTCCTATTATCGCCACAGACACTAAAAGCAGTGCCTAGCATTGCCAAATAAACCCAGTAAAAGCCTTGTGCCTACTGGGTTTTTTGTTGTTTGTAGTGGCTGATTGGCAACTGCCGTAATATGACGAACATGATTTCGCTTATGTAACCTAGCCTATCAAATTTTAGCTTAAATAACGGTATCCTTCCTCACAAAACCAATCAGAACCAGCTAGCGCTCTGTACATTGCCGCTTGCCAACCGTTCAGGTTGGCTTTGCTCCATGAGCGCGTATCCTCGCTTAGAATAAATCGAACCTCATCTTTACCACCACGATCACCTGCCGCTTTCAGTTTTTCAGCAATACCAGCGAGTGTTTTTCCTGCTTGCGAGGCATAGAGTTTCGCTAAATCAAGTTCTTCAAAGTGCCAAACAAGACGCTTAGCCAGCGTTTTATCACAGTCGTTTGGCGGCGAAACGCGAAATCTGAGCGCGGGAGGTCTAGTTTGATCCAAATCGGCGACCAACCAGGTGTCAGCTGGCAATTCGTCGTAGTACGGGTGAATAAACTGCTGATCAGCAGCCGCTGGGTGGTATTCGCTTTTTGTATGGTTGCATTCGTGGCAGACAGGAACCAGATTAATTGGAGTTACTGCAAGGCTTGGATTTTTGGCTTTCGGTAAGTAATGATCCAGTGTTGATACATCGCGTTGGCCACACATTGGACAAGTGCCGTTTCTCGGAGTCAGCATCAACTTATCATAGTATTTCTTTCGAACTGGGGAGGATTTTCTGGCGAAAACGGTGACGTACAGGTCCTCCATTTCCGAAGTTGTTACGGATTTTGCTACACCTTGTTCGGTCTTGATTTCATAGAAAGCAAGTGACTTAGCTTTTGCTTCGTAGGTGCTTTCCGCCGCGACTATGTCTGCTGTAATTTCCTCAAGTCTTGTCTTGAGATTTTTATCTCTTTTTACAGGGATGCATTCTTTAAAGACAGCAGAAGCGGAGTATTCGGGACACTCAATTTCCAGCATCTTGCTTCCCCCTACTGCTTGCGGCAATCAGACCGCGTGTAATCGCTCTTGCCTCCGACCCTAGTTGATCACCGAAATGATCAAGCACTTCTTCATAGCCTAACCCCGTCTCCACGGCCTTCTCCAGCAGGCTGTGGAAACCTGAGCGCGTGACCTCTAAACCAAAGACCTCGCTGGTCAATACTCCGACATTCTCACCAAATGTCTCAAGCGTTGGCCGTTCGGCTACAGACACCACACCAGAACGACGCAGTTTCCAGACGCAGGACATCGGAACTTCTTGCAGAACGACCGGGGAGTGGGTAGCCACAATCGCAACCCCGTTGCGCTTACCCAGTAAGTCAGCTACCGCTCGAATGAATGCAGCAAGGAGAGGGGGATGAAGATGCCCTTCCGGCTCATCCAAAATCACTAGCGTCCGCTCGTCAACGAGCTCTACCAAGCGAGTAATTGTCAGTAGAACGATTGCGTGCCCTGAGCTTAGCCTCCTGAATAGCCACTTGGCGGCATCGCGCCAAGTGGCTTCATCGAGCTGAAGCAACTCTCCAACACCAGCATCTTCAAATAATGGATCGGCTTCAAGTGTCGCTAGAGATTGAAGCCAACGCTTTGCTCGTGGTCCGCTTCTGCATGCGCTAAGGCTTTGCACAAAATCCTCGGCCAGCATTTCAGGTGTCTTTACCTGAAAAATTTCTCCTCTACCTTCTTCGATTTTATGTCGCAAGCCAACCTGGGAGGCACGCATTCCCGAATCAATCGCCGGCGGGATATCAAAATCATCGAATGCGCTGAACGAAACGGAAACTACGCCAGCGAATTCCCAATCATTGGCGTTATCTCCTAGACGCTCCAGCAGCCCGCTCTGTGCATCGGCCTGCGTGCCGCGTAAAACAGACCGGATTAAGTGTTGAATGCATCGCGTCTTTCCGACACCATTCCGCCCAATCAGCACATGAACATTTGTGGGAGGCTCCGTGTGAGGCTTTACCTTGAAGGTTAAAGTGGGTGGCTTTTCTCCCCTTTCGCTTACGGGGAATGTGAAGCTGAACTCAAAGCGGGTCAATACAGCATCCCCCTGAGCTAGTCGGTGATAGCGATTTCGGACATTACGCTGCTGAACATCTCTAAGGAGCGATTCCGACATAACGTCTTCCGAAATGTTCTCCTCGAAGATGGCCAAATCGTAGGCACAGTCTCGCAGTCCCTTCAGGATTGCAATCCTGAAATCTTCATCAAGCTCGTTTAGCGTCTCGTAGTAGTTTTCACTTTGGCCTATCGAGAAATGTTGCTTGTCGAGATTGTCAAACTCAGTGGGAAGAGTTGGTGCTCTGAATGCTATTTCCAATACTTCGCCCCTGCCTCGGGGTTGCAACCCCTTTTCACCAATTTTTACTGAGCCAGGGAAGTGGTTTTTTCCGGCACCGTCAATTACATGTACCGAGAATTGAGTTCTGTACTTAGCCCAATCATCCCATCTGTCGATAATCAGATAGACGTGATCTCTTTTTCGAGATGAGGAGTCTGGAAGATTTTCCATAACTGAAAAAAGAGGAGAAGACAATTGCATTGTGTAAAATCCTCGCATCAAACGTGTGCTTGAAATCTGGATCGGATTTGTATCACTTGTAGATATCTCATCCCCACAGCCTCTGATGCTGATCACCAGTTATATCATTTCCGTAGGGGCCGTTTTTGTACTCACTAAAATAATTGCTTTCCATTGCAGTTTTTTGCAGTTGCTGGCCATGTCGTGAGTTGAGTTTGTTATTCTCAATTTTCCGCTAAAAGCCGTTGCCAGCGGGGTTTAGCCACTGGTAGTGCTAAGCTGATTCAGCAAATACAGATTGTTCTTCAAAACAAGACACCCGATTACGTCCT
Organism: Aquaspirillum soli; assembly: GCF_054781915.1. Classification (NCBI taxonomy): domain Bacteria; kingdom Pseudomonadati; phylum Pseudomonadota; class Betaproteobacteria; order Neisseriales; family Aquaspirillaceae; genus Aquaspirillum; species Aquaspirillum soli. The sequence goes on from NZ_BAAGTM010000006.1 coordinate 87,174, forward strand.
TGGGACTTGGCAACATACATTGCTTGATCAGCATGTTGTTGGATTTCAAACATTGACTGATCATCATATTGGTTGCGGGCGACGCCAATACTGGCGGTAATTCGCAGTCGTTGGGTGTTATCAATCATGGGCATAAGCTGTTCAACCGTTTGCCGCAGGCTTTCAGCCAACAACAGCGCGTCATGCAGTGAGGTGTGAGGTAAGAAAATAGAAAATTCCTCACCCCCTATTCGTCCCAACATATCTTGTGAGCGAATGTGATCGTTAAGCGCTTTCGCCACGGTTTTTAAAACAATGTCTCCTGCTGCATGACCGTAATTGTCGTTAATCGATTTAAAATGATCGAGGTCAACAAATAACACCGCATAGTCAGTGTGATGTTGTTTGGCAGCAGCAATCGCCGCATCACAGCTTGCATAATAAGCACGTGCATTGAGCACGCCGGTCAGCGTGTCGTGGCTGGCCATGTGGCGCAGTTGATGATTCGATTGTTGCATCCGCACAAAATAAGAAATAGCGCGGTTGACGTAGACATGAAAAAACACCGCAAGATAGAGAATACTGATAAGCAACGTTGCCATTGCATTCGGTGAATAGGGGGCGTCAAGATGGCGATTACCCAATGCCAACCCCACTACTGTTACTGCTGTGACCAACGCGCCCGCTCGCCGACCAAGTAAAATATATACACCCGGAATATTGACCAAAAACCACAACACCCGTAGCTCATCTTCCGAGACAAATATCAGCGCCGAGGTATATTCCAATAAGCAAACAATCTCGTATACACAGGCAACCCAAAAAAATCGCTCTTTATGCCCACGCAACAGCCACCACAACAGCGTTGCGCTAAAAGTGAAATAACCCATCGAGCGAACATGGTCTGCCGACATCGGGTTGACTTTGGATTGTTCTCCCAAAATAAATAAGGCGGTACAAATTGCGCCCGAAATCAACACCACACACAGAAAACGGTAGCGAAATTCTTGTAATTCTTCCCGCTCGCCAAAGCTTGCCCGACCAAATAGCAGTTTCTCAAATGCCGTCATTGCTGTCCTCGCTGTGCGGTGTTGTTGAGAAACACTATAGGCGAATATCATAATTATTTCAATATTGGCAAAAAAAGTATATTTAATCAGGTAATATCTTCACGGCATGTCAGATTGTTTTTGATTAAGGTAGGAAATCACGATGCGTATTTTGCACACGTCCGACTGGCATTTAGGCCATCTCCTTTTAGGACAATCACGCCATGCCGAACATCAACGACTGATTGCATGGTTGGGCGAACAAATTCGGCAACAGCAAATTGATGTCGTGTTGTTGGCTGGGGATGTGTTTGATAGCGCAACGCCCACCAGTGCCGCACGTGAACTGTATTTTGAATTGGCGATGACGGTTGAAGCAGCGGGAGCGCAGTTGGTGGTAGTGGCGGGAAACCATGATGCGGCAGCGACTTTGCAAGAAAGCCGTGTATTACTGGAAAAATTACAGACTTGGGTGATTCCACACCGCCTGTCAGCAGCAGACCATGTGCGATTGCTAAAAAACCGACACGGCGAGCCGGCATTGTGGTTGGCTGCTGTGCCGTATCTGCGGCCACATGAAGTATTGCTCAGTCGAGCAGGGCAAGATGCAGAAGAAAAAGAATTGGCTTTGCAGCAAGCGATAGCCGATTGCTATGCCGAAATCTTTTTCTATATCCAAGCGCAACAAACCACCCTTGCTCGGCCTGTGCCGATCATGATGACCGGCCATCTCACAGTATTAGGTGGCAGCAGCAGTGAATCAGTACGTGAAATTTATATTGGTAAGTTGCGCGGTTTTCCGGCGACAGCCTTTCCAAAGGTTGATTATGTGGCGCTTGGCCATTTACATCAGGCACAGCATATTTCCGCCCCCTTGCCGATCTATTACAGTGGCTCACCGTTGGCGTTGAGTTTCGATGAAGCAAGCCAACAAAAATCCATGAATCTGATCGAGTGTCAATCCGATGGGCTGCAAGTTCATACACTGCCCGTACCGTGTTGGCAAGCCCTCGCCAGTATTCAAACGTCGATGGAAACTTTGGTGGCTGACGTCGAATCACGGTTGTCACAACTTGCCATTTCACCACCACACACCCTATGGCTAGAAATTGTGTTGACCGATCCGCAAACCAGCCGTGATGTGGTGGATCAGGTGCGTGAACAACTGGCATCGTATCCGGTGCAAGTATTACGGGTGAAACGGGCTCTGCGAGAGGTCAGCCTATTGCAACCCGCTCACACGGTAATGTTGCATGAATTATCGGTGCAAGAGGTATTTGAACAATGTTTAAGCCAAACCGAATTTGATGCAACAACCTGCCAAGCGTTGCAACAGCGTTTTGACTTGGTTTGTCAGCAACTGGAAATCATGCGATGAAAATCCTGAAACTGCGGCTTAAAAATCTCAATTCACTGCGCGGCGAATGGACGATTGATTTTAGCCAAGCACCGTTTACACAAAGCGGCTTATTCGCGATTACCGGCCCAACTGGGGCAGGCAAATCAACTTTGTTTGATGCGATTTGTTTGGCCTTATATCACGAAACCCCACGCTTAAAAGTCATCTCGACCAAACAAAATCAGCTGATGACCCGCCATAGCACCGAATGTTTAGCCGAGGTGGAATTTGCGGTACAAGGTGAGGTGTACCGCGCTTTTTGGGGGCAACGGCGCGCCCGTGGCAAGATGAATGGCACATTGCAAGCCCCGACAGTAGAACTGGCACGCGGGGACGGTACGATTCTGTGTCATCAAATCCAAGACAAACTGAAAACCATCGAAAGCTTAACTGGCCTGAATTTTTCGCGTTTTACCAAATCGGTTTTACTGGCACAGGGTGGCTTTGCTGCCTTTTTACATGCCCCGATCAATGAACGTGCCGAGCTATTAGAGCAACTGACCGGCACCGAAGTGTATGGCCAGCTGTCACGGCAGGTGTTTGAACAAACCCGAGAAAAAAAACAGGCGCTATCACTGTTAAAACAACGGGTCGCTGATACTGCGCTGTGGACGGAAGAAGAACGTCATCAATATTTGCAACAACAGCAGCAGGGGCAACACGAACTGCAACAATTGAAGTTGGCGATTGCGGAATGTGAGCAACAACAGGCGCGTTGGCAAACATGGCAACAGGTCTTGGCCGACTATCAACACGCGCAGCAGGTATTAAACAATATTGAACAGGCAGCGAATGACTATGTCGAGCAAGATCGTTGTCTAGCACAAGCCAAATTGGCCCGCGACATTGCCCCAGATCATCAGCGTTGGCAGGAGGCCGAACAACGTTATCAGCAACTGACAACGCAATTTCACAGTGAACAACAACGCCAACAGCAGCAACAGCAACAACTCCACCAATTGGCAAGACACGGTGCTCGTTTACTGCAACAGGCACAACAACAGTGGGCGGTGGACAATCAAAAGACCTTAGCTACCTTACAACACTATCAAGAGAAATTAGCACACAGCCCACACATTGCGACATGGCAAACTCAATATGCCCTTTGGCAACAGCAGTGGCAGATGCTGCAACAAGAACAAGTCAAAATAGATGGCGTAGCCGCACAACTTGCCGAACAACAACGCCAACTCACCACCGCGCAAACGGCTTCACAACGGCAACAACAGGCGGTAGAACAAAAAAAACGGTATCTGTTTGAGCAAGAGCAACAGCAACAACAATTACAACAACAGCTTGCCGAGCAACTGGGCGATCAGCCTAACCTTGCTGCTTTGTATGAAAGTTGGCAACAACAGCAACAGTACCAACAGCAATGGCAAACTGTGTTGGCATCGGTGGAATCATGGCAACAGCTGGCTTTAGACATCTCGACCCTCGAACAACAACAGCAACTCGCACAGCAACAATATACCGCCGCGACAGAAAAACGAGATGAGGAAGCGGATTGCTATCAAAAACTGAAACAGCAGTTACAAACCCTCCAACAACAAGCCGAACAAGCCCGTTTTATCGAACAATTCGCCGACCACCGCGCCAAACTACAACACGGTGAACCATGTCCGCTGTGTGGTTCGCGAGAACATCCGGAAGTGGCGACCTATCACCGTATTGAGAGTGATGCGTTCACCGTCGAGATAAAAGCGTTAGAACAAAAACTGGCGGCTTGTGAAGAGCGTGGCAAGACGCAGCGCGATGTGATGACACGGGCTGAACGGGATAGCCAACACCTACAACAACGTGGTGAGGAGAAGCAAAAACAACAAGAAAAACTCGAGCAAGAATGCCAAGGATTGATACAGGCTTTGGGGATGCCGCTATTGGCATGGCAAGACACCATGACGCTGCTGCCACAGTACCAGCTAGATTTCCAACAACAATATCAACAGTTTAAGCGACGTCTTGATGCGGTGCAGGGCTTGCATCAGGCACTGATTGACATTGAAAAAGCAATACAGCAGGCAACACAGCAATATCATGCTGCCACTCAGCAATGGCAACAACAGCAAACGGTGTTACATGAAGTGCTCACCCAACACCACCAGTTAGCCACCACCTTGCAACTGTTACAACAGCAACAACAACAACGTGAGCAACACCTTCAATCCACTTTGCCCGGAGATGCCGCAGACCTTGCACAGCGTTTAGCACAGATTGCCGAGCAGCTGAAACTCTGGCAACAGTGGCAAGCCGCACAGCAAGAAGCGGTTTTACAGCTGCAGCAACAGCATCTGCAACAGCAACAACTGGCACAGCAAGCGACGTTGTGGCAACAACGGTTAGCTGAAACAGCAGACAGCGTGGGGCAAGCAAGCGCAGAGGATAGCGTGTTTCCTGCTGATGAAACCCGTTGTGATGAAATGTGGCGAAAACACCAGCAACAGGTCTTGCATACCGCCGGTGTGTTAAGCCAATTACAACAACAATTGACTGCACAAGCGTTAGCACGACAACAGCAACACCAGCGCTGGCAACAGGCCTTGCAACGGGTTGGGTTTGCCGATGAAGCGGCGTTTTTACAGGCTTGGCGAGATGACACGGCGTATCACACGTTGTTAGCACAACAGCAACAACGACAGCAACAATGGCAACAAGCACAACATGAATGGCGGATGCGAGAAAAGCTGTGGCAACAACAGCAAGCACTTGGCTGTCCGGCCTTATCAGAGACAGAACTCGCCGCCCAGTTAGCGCAACGGCAAACAGCGCAAAACCAGCTGCAAACACAGTTAGCACAGTGGGCATTGTTGCTACAACAAGATACCGAAAAACGACAACAACAGCAGTTGTTACTACAACAATATGCGCAGCAACAACAAGACTATGATTATTGGGAAAAACTTGACCAACTGATTGGCTCAGCCCAAGGCGACAAATTCCGCCGCTTTGCACAAGGGCTGACCTTGGCACATTTAATCACGCTGGCGAATCAACATTTGGCAATCTTGGAGGGGCGCTATCGGTTACAGCGCAAACTGGATGCGGAATTAGAGATGGAGATTATCGATTTATGGCAGGGTGAGGTTGAGCGTGACACCCGCACTTTGTCAGGGGGGGAAAGTTTCTTGGTCAGTTTGGCCTTGGCTTTGGCGCTGTCGGATTTAGTCAGTCACCAACTGCGATTAGATTCGCTATTTTTAGATGAAGGGTTTGGTACTCTCGATCCTGATACCCTTGAAACAGCATTGGCTGCCTTAGACCGCTTGCACGCACGCGGCAAAATGATTGGCATCATCAGCCATGTGGAAGCCCTGAAACAGCGCATTCCGGTACAAATTAAAGTCAGTAAACAATATGGCTTGGGTGTGGCGAAGTTAGAGATTGTTGGCTAATACCATTGCCAGCAGGGGAATCCCTGCTGGCGGGTCAGACTTAGCCCCGTTGCAATTGACGCAAACGCCAAATCATCAGCTGCAACGCGGTGAAATACATCCACAGCACCAAAGCACAAATACTGGTCCATGCTTCCAATTGCAACGCGAATAACAACACTGCAAATCCATTGAGCAACAGCAAAATGGCACAGACGATATTGAGGGCGACAAAGCGCGTTTTTAAGAAAGCCGCATGATCGACTGCGCGCCCGCGCCAATCGCGTATTTTATCTACCTCGCCCCGTTTACCGACTAAAAAGGCAAGACGAATAAAATGTCCGGCCATAAAAAACATAAATAGAAATAAAGCCCAATAGAAAATAAGCGATAGCATGGTGTCCAATCCTCAGGTGTGTCATTTATAAGCGGCTGGCCCGCCGTTTGGCATTTTCTAGTGCGGCTAACCCTTGTGCATGATAAATCCCTTTTTTGCGTGCCCGTTCGATCGCAATTCGGGTCAGTTGGGCCGTGGCCAGACAGTCGCTGATGGCGTTGTGACGGGCAAAAACGGTGATACCAAAGCGCTTGAGCCAAGTATCCAATCCCACCGGCCCACCATAATGCTCAGGAAACAAAGCGGGTAACAACCAAGCTAAATCTAACCACGGCGCTTGATATTGAAAACCAAGATAGTGCCGCATCGCGCGCGCCAACATCGCCTCATCAAAAAACGCATGGTAGGCAACCAAAGGGCGCTTGCCATTAAATTCTAAAAAATCTAGCAAAGCTTCGGCAGGTTCACGGCCATTGCGTTGGATATTGCCGCTGATGCCATGAATTAAAATATTTTCGTGGCTAGAAACAGTTTCTTGGCGCAACACCACTTCGAATGCCGCTGTGGGTTGTAACAACAGTCGATCTAACGACACCGCGCCAATCGCAATCAAACTGTCTTTACGCAAATTGAGGCCACTGGACTCAACATCAACAATATCCAATCGCGCACTACCAAATGGCTGTTCCCAATCGTCAGCACGCGGCAACGCCTGCCAACGGGCTAAACGGTCTTGTTGTAGCGCCGTCAGCTGCACGCTTGGCGTGCGCCAAAAAGCCAATTTTTTCAGCCAAGTGCTCATAAGCTATAGCGGGTTTTTAGGTGAGATTGCAAACGCCGCGCTTGTTGTAACGACTCTTTTAACATTCGCCGTTCTAGCGGATTTAACTCATCAACACGCAATAAATTGGCTCGTGATTTGTCGGTATTCGGCTCTTGTTGTAGCCGCAGGCGCAGTAATTGAATAAAACGGAACGCATCTAATATGGCGTGTAACACATCGGGATGAATGCCACTTCTTGGCGCGGCTTGTTCTAAGCGCGATAAGGTATTGGTCGCCGCCACGCCATGCGCCAAGGCCAACACCCGCGCCGCATCAACAAACAAACGTGCCCCAGATTTTTTCAGGTCTAACCAACCGCTTTGACCTTGGTGGGTTTCGGTCACAAAGTCGCGTACCAAACCCAGAGGAACATGAGAACTGAGGGCATTGCCGGCTAACATGTGTTGGAACATGGTATTGCTGCTGACGTGGTGTAAAAGATATTTTGTCAGACGCTGTGCCAGTGATTCCTCGCCGGCTAAAGGGCGCAAGTCAAAGAAAATAGTGGCGGCTAACAAGGCTTTGGGATCGGGCGAGCTGATCCAATGGCTGAATTTACGTTGCCATGCATCCAGCGATAGCGTGAGGTCGGGATTGCTGGCCATGATATGCCCCTGACACAGTGGGAAACCGCACTGATCGAGACCCGCCACGACTTCAGCAGCAAAAGCAAGCAAATTGGGTTTGACCTCTTCCTCTGGCCGTTCGCTCAGATACACCAAGCCGTTGTCTTGGTCGGTGCTGAAAGTTTGTTCCTCGCGGCCTTCCGAGCCAAAGGCTAACCAACACCATTGAACATCATGTAAATCGTGTTTAGGCAGAGTTAGGGCAATCACCTGCCGCACAATACAATCGTTCATTGCTGACACAAATTGGGTCAATTGTTCTGGCCCAAGCCCCTGTGCCAACAAATTATAAGAAAGCTGCTGTAAATCTTGCCCTGCCTGTACCAAACTGGCTAAGTCGCTGGCGTGTTCAATCCGTTGACGCAATTCGCGCAGGCCAACACGCTGCATCGCGAATAAATCACGCTCAGAAATCACGCCACGCAAACGGCCTGCCCCATCGACGGCCAGCACATGGCGAATACCACGGGTGGCCATGGCTAATGTGGCATCGTATGCCGTTGCATGTTCTGAGAGGGTGAAGGGGGCATGAGTCATCACTTGACTGATCGGCGTGTCCAGCGGCGTGTTCGGTAGCAACACGCGTGGCAATAAATCCGATTGCGTCAAAATCCCGATTGGGACACCGGCTTCGGTAATCACCATCGAGCCGGCCCGTGCCGCGTGCATGGCGGTAAACGCCTCGGCTAATGATGTGTCGGGCGCGCAGGTAATCGGTTCTCGCCGAATTAACCGCGACAGTGATGCCGCCATGCCTTGTTGTTCTAAGGCTTTTTGTTGAAACGACTGCTGCATATTGAGATGGGTTTGCCCCAACAGGGTAGCAAGGTAGGCGGTACAAAAGCGATTAAACTCGCTGCTTTGTTGTAAGAGCTGATGAAAGTCTGCACTGGCCAGTTGATAACAAAAGGTATCTTCTGCTGCCGTGTAGCGATTGACGGTGGGACGGTCGCCACTGGCTGCGCCAATTGGGAAACATTCGCCTTCTTCTAATAAAGCATGGGTGTCTTGCGTCGGGCCACTGGTGGCACCGTCCACACGAATGGCTCCACGTTGCACAATATAGAAATAAGCAGGGGCGCCCATTTCTGGCTCTAACACAATATGCCCTTCGGGGTAATAGGCGAGGGCCAGACGTTCGGCAATAAACGTCAAGTCCTCTGCTTTCATATTGTCAAAGGGCGCATGTTTCGACAGAAATTCGACCGTGGCAAGACACAAAGTAGCGTTAGCAGTCATAGGGTGTTCTATCTGTGGGCAGGGTTTTTCTCAAGCAGACCCAACAATCGGTTTTCTTGAGAAAAACCCCGACCGAGAGGTCGGGGTTATCTGAAGCAACTCAGGATTAGTGAGCGTGGGCTGTACCTGCACCACGTGGTGTACGGATATCTTCCACCAAGTGTTGGATATGGTCAGGGCAGGCTGGTGTGACACGAGACACAATCAGCGCAACCACCACGTTCAAGATGGCACCCACACTACCGATGCCCTCTGGCGAGATACCAAACAGCCAGTTAGCAGGAATGTTCTCTGCCATAGGTGTGATAAAGATACCTTTGAAGTAGAGAATGTAGCAGAAGGTGAAGATCAGACCGGTCAACATCCCTGCAATCGCACCTTGGGTATTCATCTTCTTCGAGAAGATACCTAACAAGATGGTTGGGAACAGCGAAGCGCAAGCCAGACCGAAGGCAAACGCCACCACCTCCGCCACAAAGCCGGGTGGGTTGTAGCCTAGGTAACCGGCGACCAACACCGCCACAGCCGAGGCTGCACGACCGGCCATCAATTCGCTCTTCTCGGAGATATTCGGTGCAATCACGCCTTTCAACAAATCATGCGAGATAGCGGCCGAGATCACCAACAACAGACCAGCAGCAGTAGACAAGGCGGCTGCAATACCACCAGCAGCAACCAAGGCAATCACCCAGTTAGGCAACTGTGCCACTTCAGGGTTGGCCAACACCATGATGTCACGGTCAACGGTCAACTCATTGCCTTTGTAACCCAGTGCTTCTGCTTTCGCTAACACCTCTGGGTTTTTCGACTTGTCGTTGTAGTGTTGAATCAGGCCATCACCGTTTTTATCATCCCATTTCAGCAGACCGGTTTTTTCCCAGCGTTTCATCCACTCTGGGCGATCTTCTGCTTTCAAGTTGGCTTCTTGTGCCAGCAACGGCTTATCTTGAGCAACGTGGGTGTTCACGGTGGCGATCACGTTGTAGCGAGCCATTGCACCCACTGCTGGCGCAGTGGTGTAGAGAATGGCGATAAACACCAAGGCCCAACCAGCAGAAGAACGGGCATCACGCACTTTTGGCACAGTGAAGAAACGCACGATAACGTGAGGCAAGCCCGCTGTACCCGCCATCAGAGCAAAGGTAATGGCGACAATATCCACCATCGATTTGCTAGAAGTGGTGTAGTTGGCAAAGCCAAGATCGGTAACCACGGTGTTCAAGCGTGCTAAGAACGGTTGACCATTGGCCAAGTCAGCACCCAAACCGGTTTGTGGCAATAAGTGGCCGGTGAGTTGCAACGAGATAAAGATGGCTGGAATGGTGTAAGCAAAAATCAACACCACATACTGCGCCACTTGGGTGTAGGTAATGCCTTTCATGCCGCCTAATACGGCATAGAAGAACACCAAGCCCATCCCGATAATCAAACCAGTGGTGATTTCCACTTCGAGGAAGCGTGAGAACACAATCCCCACACCACGCATTTGACCAGCAACATAGGTGAACGAGATAAAGATCAAGCACACCACAGCCACAATCCGCGCTGTTTGCGAGTAGTAACGGTCACCGATAAATTCTGGCACTGTGAATTTACCGAATTTCCGCAGGTACGGGGCGAGCAACACCGCCAACAGCACATAGCCCCCAGTCCAGCCCATGAGATAGACCGAACCATCGTAACCCATTGCAGAAATCAAACCTGCCATCGAAATAAACGACGCCGCCGACATCCAGTCCGCCGCCGTTGCCATCCCGTTGACCACGGGGTGCACCCCACCCCCCGCAACGTAGTAGTCTTTGGTGCTGCCAGCACGTGCCCAAACAGCCACACCGATGTAGAGCGCGAACGACAGCCCCACAGCGATATAAGTCATGAGTTTCAGATCATCCATGATCTACGCTCCAAGTTAGTCTTCGTGCACATCGTGCTTTTCGTCGATCTTGCCCATTTGCTTGGCGTACCAGAAAATCAGCACCACAAACGCATAAATGGAACCTTGTTGCGCAAACCAGAACCCAAGCGGGTAGCCTGCGAGGTGAATGCTATTTAACGCGGATGCAAAAAAAATCCCCGCAAAGTAGGAAACAACCGCCCACAAGGCAAGCACGATCCACAACAGCTTGAGCGTGTCTTTCCAGTAGGCATCGGCATTTTGTTGCGCCGTTGCGTCTTTCTTGATCGATGACATCGTTTCGATCTCCTCATGAAATTGTTTTTGTTGACCTGTTCTAACGAGAACGTCGCGGGAATGTGTTTCCCTCCTTCATCAAAGAACAATCCATTCAGTTTTGGCATCAAATTTTGTGATGTTAGCCATCACCGATGTCGATATTGCACAGCAAAAACTGTTATCTGATAAGGCTTCACGCGTGGTTGAAAATGGCATGAGGGATTTTTTTATGCTCTGCAAAAAAGTGTTTCTTTTTTGCAACATGAGGGGATTTGTCTCAAAAATACATTCTTTTGACGCAAAAACAACATAGCTTAAAGCAGTCTTAACAGACTTAAATAAGATTTAAGCATGCTGGGTTTGATCTCGTCATGCAGGGGAGTTTGGCGAGGAAAACAGGGTTTTTGCTTCGAGAAAAGCATCTTGAAAAAACTTTTTATAATGTTTTCATTAGCTTAATTTTTTATTAAGAAAAAACGATGGTCTGCCACAGATCACAAGTTGTCGGCTCATCCCCATAAGGTCAGTGCGGTTTTTTTAAAATAAAAAATGTCAAGCCAAAACTGTGGGCTTGACATTTTTTCATCTGCAAATGACAAAAAAATACCTATTTGCTGTGCATGACCAGAACATCGCCCGTTTCGCCTTGCAGTAGCCGTTGCTGGTGAAGTTGGATTAACGGGTCGGCTGGATAGCGGGTGGCGAGGGCGGTAATGTGTGCTTGTAAAGCAGGCAAACTCGCATCGTCATTGGCGCTGGCTTGGAGTTGTTGATAAAAAGCTTGGTAGTCTGCTAAGGGCGCATCTTGCTCTGGTCGGGCTGCCGCAACTGGTTCGAATACTTGCAACGCCTGTCGTTTCCCTTTTAAGACCAGCTTACCCACGGGTCGGGCTGCGACTGTGTCAGCGCAGGCATGGAGTACGGCCTCTGACACACAAACCGTTGTGCCAAGGTGTTTATTAACACTTTCTAAACGAGCGGCAGTGTTCACTGCATCGCCCAAGGCGCGATAATCGAAGATGGTTGACCCCCCGAAGTTGCCAACAATCACTTCACCACAGTGCACCCCAATTCGTGTTTTGCCAAACTGAATCCCTTTTGCTTGTAGCGTGGCGGCATAGCGGCTGGCAAAAGTGTGCATTTCTAAGGCACAAGCGAGGGCGCGGGCTGGGTGATCGGCTTGCGGAACGGGGGCAGAGAACATAATCGCCACGGCGTCGCCGACAATCCGATCCAGCGTACCTTCATAGCGAAAAGCAATCCCAATCATTTCGTCCAGATAGGCGTTCAATAACGCTACGGCTTCGCTTGGGTCGATGCTTTCCATCAGCGAAGTAAAACCTGCCAAATCGGTGAAGATAAAACTGCATTGCTGCCGCCGGCCTCCCAACGCCATTGCATCAGGGTGATCGACAAGATAAGCAACCCGATTAGGTGAAACATAGCGTGAGAAAGCGTCTTTAATCCAACGCTGTTCGCGTTCGCTTAGCCAATGATGAATTAAGCTGCCCAAGATAAAAGTCGAGAGACCCACGATGGCCGGGGTGAGGCTATTGAGTAAGAGTTGCTGATCACGGAAGGCGAACCAACCGCCGCCTAACACGAGGGCCAATAACACGCTGGTCACCAAGGCGGCAATCATTGCCCCTAGCCGCAACGAGACAAAGCCAATCGACAAAGTCACCAGCAGCAGTGTTACCACTTCAGCCGCCTTTGCCCAGCTAGGCCGTTGTAAGTAATGTTCGGTCAAAATTTGTTCTAAGGCTTGGGCATGGGCTTCCACCCCCGGCATGATGCGGCCCAAAGGGCTAAAACGTAAGTCCATTAACCCTTGGGCAGAAGCCCCAATCAGCACCAGATGTCCCTGCAATAGCTCTGCCGGCACCTGACCGGCCAATACTTGCCAAGCCGGTAGATAACGCCCAGCAACTGGCTCGGAATAGTGCACCCACATCTCACCGTGGGCGGTGGTGGGCACAGTGAAATCGCCGATACGTATCTCGGCAAGGCCAGTGTCTGCCTCATCTGCGGCTTTGAGAATCAGATTTTTTGCTCCTTGTCCCACGCGCAAGGTTTCGGTCACCAAAGTAGAAACCGGCTGTCCTCCGGCGCTTAATACCAACGGTACCCGCCGCACCACACCATCATTATCAGGGACAAAAGATAAGGCACCGTTACCTTGTGCCACTTGTTCAAACTGCGATAGCGAGGTCACAGCGGCAGCAAAGGGATGAAACCAACGGTCGGGAGATTCACCTGCATGGATATACCGAAATGGTCGTGCCGGTTGTTTGGCTGTTGCTGTGGCCGTTCGTTCAAGGGCAAAACCCAAGACTACCGGCGCTTTTGCCATGCTGGCGGCAAATTGTTGGTCATGATCGGGTAGTTGCTGCAGTTTATGTTGCCAATCATCAGGCAATGACCATAGCTGTGACACTGTTTGCGGTGAGGTGCGATCCGGTTCAGCAAATACCACGTCAAAACCAATTGCAGCGACGTCGGCTTGTCGTAGCTTATCTACCAATTCGGCCATCCGTGTCCGAGGCCACGGCCATTGCCCTAGGCGCGTCAAACTTGCTTCATCAATATCAATAATCCGCACGGGTACGGCTTGATAGGGGCGAGGGTGCCAACGTTGATATTGGTCAAAAACTGCATTGCGTAGGGTTTGCAACGGCAGGGGATCGGCCAATAACAACCCGATTCCCAACAGTGCAGCGACAATAGGCCATAACCAAGATAGGCGTTTTAACAAAGAGGAAGACATCGGATATCACCGATCAGCAGGCGGGAGGAGACAAGACGGGGATACCGTCTTGTCAGATTAACGAATGGAGATTTCGACGCGGCGGTTGCGCGGTTCGGCAGTGTTGTCAGGTGTTTTTACGAGAGGGTTACGTTCACCGTGTGATTCCACTGTCAGGGCGTGGACTTTTAACCCTTGTTTTCGCAATAAATTAGCAACAAATTGTGCGCGTTCTAACGATAAACCACGGTTGTATTCTTTATCGCCGACGGTATCGGTGTGACCAATCACTGAAACATCCACTGCTGGCCGTAAGCTCACCGCTTTTAATACTTTAGGCAGTAAAGCGGCAGATTCGGCAGTGAGGTCGGCCCCACCTGATTTGAAATACAGCAAAAAGCGTTCTGGGATCAGCGGACGAGCCGCAATCGCTGCACCAAAATCACGTTGAATTTTGTCACCTGAAATCGCTTCTGGCGCTTTAGAACCATCTAAAGGTACGGCAGCACTGACTTGGTCGATGACCTGTTGCCCTTTTTTGCCAGTCACAATCACTTTGCCGGTAGTGCCATCGGGATTAGGCAGTAACACCACATAAGAATTGGCACAGCCAACTAAGCTAGCCGCTAACGCCAAGCCGCTTAACCGTTTAATCAGCGTGGTCATCATCATTATTCCTCCACTTTAACCGCAAACTGTGTGCCTCGGACGCCAATGGTGCCAGTGGGAGTGGTGACGGTGACTGCCGAAGGTTGTAATTTGGCAATCACACCAGAGACATAATTCAAACTGCCTTTGGTAAGTTTGCTGCCCAATTTCAGTTTGTTTTGGCTGGGGTTGTAGAGGTATTCATCAACCGTTAATTCGGTTTCAGGGCCGAATGACATCACGGTTTCATCCTTAAAGGTGATGCCCATACTGCTTTTCGCAGCAGTTTTTAATTGGCTGCCTTGAAAGATCGCGGTACCCACTTCGGCTTTTACTTTTTTGCCAGCGGTGGTGATGGTGGCTTCACCGTTGACGGTTTTGACATAGCCGATGGCATTGGCATCGGCTAAGACTGTGCTGCTCAACAGCATCCCTGCAAGCAAGATAGCGGTACGCATCTGTTTTCCTCTCTGAAGATCAACGCTTATTGGCGGGGGGTGAGATAAGGCGTGATATCCACCTCATCAATCTGCTCTGGTTTTAAGAAACGCTCGGCATAACGCCGGTACACCCCCGAAGTCAAAAAGAGGTCGAACAATTCGCCATCGATATGCTGATCTTTCTTAAAGAAAGACAGAATTTTGATCGATTCTGACAGCGTTTTGGCCTTTTTATAGGGGCGATCAGAGGCCGTTAAGGCTTCAAAAATATCGGCAATAGCCATAATCCGTGCCGGCACCGATAACTGTTCTGCTTTTAATTTACGCGGATAGCCGGTGCCAATCAGGGTTTCGTGATGCGTGCCGGCGTATTCAGGGACGCGCTTAAGATGTTTCGGGAATGGCATATTTTCTAACATCACAATTGTTTGAATAATATGCTCATTGATTTTGAAACGTTCTTCTTCGGTGAGGGTGCCACGGGCAATTGATAAGTTATACACCTCGCCAAAGTGATAGAGATGTTGTGGCACTTTAATTTCAAAGCCATATTTTTCATCAAAAGCGCGCCAATCGACACGCGGCAGAATATGCCAAGGCTTGTCATCCAATAGTTTTTCGATGGCGGGTAAGCTGGCCGGTGGGTGGGCCTCATAACGGCGCAATTCCTCATGCGACAGACCCAGTCGGTCATCAAAATGTCGCCACCACGTCTGTTGTGCAATCGCTTTGACACGGTCGATTTTTTCCGCCGCCATAAATTCACCGCCAATATTGCACTCGGCAATAAAGGCAAAATCATCTTGTAATTGTTGCTGACGCATCGCCAACGCTGCATCAGCGTCTGCCACCGGTTGTCCTGCAAGAATGGCCTGCAAACGGGCAATTTCTGCATCACGCCACAACACTTCAAACCGAGTGCGAATTTCGTGAATACGGTTATAAATGGTCTCTAGTTTCGTGGCCTTATCCACCACATACTCCGGCGTGGTCACCTTGCCGCAATCGTGTAGCCATGCGCCAATTCGGAATTCTCGCCACTCGTCTTCATTGCGGAAAGCAAACTCGGCCAAGGCGCCTTGTTGCACTTGGCAGGCTTCCTCCGCCAACATCACGGCCAGTTCAGGCACACGGGCACAGTGGCCACCGGTATAGGCACTCTTCGCATCAATCGCGCCAGCAATGATTTTAATCATCGAGTCCATCAGCACTTTTTGTGCCTCTACCAACTGGTGATTTTCCAATGCCACAGCAGACTGCGCCGCCAATGCTTCAACAAAAGTGACCATTTCTGGTGGAAATGGCACGATTTCACCACTCAGAGGATCGACAGCATTCATTAGTTGAATCACACCAATCACCTCACCATCACGCGGTGACAAAGGCACGGTCAACATCGAAATGGTGCGGAAACCAGATTCTTCGCTAAAGCGTTTGGTACCACTTAAATCAAAGCGGGTTTCGCTATACACATCATCAATCACCACTGTTTCGTTATGCAGCGCAACATAACTTGACACATAACCCGTCATCGGGGCACCGGTGTCGGGGTGATACAGCGGTACTTCAAAATCGGGCAATTTATCGGCATTGGTGCGCATGGCAAAGCGCAGCGTATTGCGCTCGGTTTTGAGATATAACGTGGCAGCGGCACAATTTGCCAATTCACGCCCACCATGCAGGATATGGCTGAGCAGTTTTTCGCGGTCGTGTTCTTTGGCTAACAACAAACCGTTGCGGACCAGTTGGGCAAGTTTTTCTTGTGCTTGGTTGAGTTCTTTGGTTTTTTGCTTGATGGAGTGATGCATCACTTTCTGTGCATCGTTGAGTGCATTGATTTCATATAAAAAAGAGTCGGATGTTTTGGGATCTTCTGAAAAATCGAGGGATTTAATTCGTTCAGAGTTGCTGGCCAATAACACCAAGGCTTTTACTACACGCCGTGAGCCTAAAATCGCTAACGGCACCAACACCAATAGCACCAAAACCGAGATCAGCAATACATCACCACGCGCTTTTTCAATTGGGCCGATAAAGTCACTGACCGGTGCCAACATCAACACTTGAAACTGGGCTCCCGGAAAGGCTTGCGCGCGTTGGCGAATGACGACAAAACTTTGTTGAGCGTTGCCATCAAGCGGTAACTGAATCAGCTTGGCCTGTTCTTGCAACGGTACTTGATTGAGGCGAGAGAAAGCAGGATGTGTCAGTTGTTCTAATTTTGTCAGTGCAGATAAGGAGAAATTCTCTAATAACTGACCTCGCACACTGTGGGCAATCACACGATTTTGCGAGTCCAACATCAAAATAGCGGCATTGTTCGACAGAGGCAGCTCGGCGATAAATTTTTGTAGCGTGGCTAAATTGATATCCGAGCCCAATACGCCGTTCTTATGCAATAAGGGTTGAGAAATGGTGATCCCCAAATCGCCAGTCGAAGCAAACACATAGGGGTCGGTAATAATCAGTTTTTGTTGTTGATTGGCGCTAATAAACCACGGCCGCTGTGTCGGTGAATAGGTTGCCATTGCTTCACTGCGGCCTAATAGCTGGCGCTCGCTGCCTAAAAACTCCCATCGTTCAATACGACGGTTATCTTCTTGGGTGATACGGCGAATTGCAAACCAAGTGTCTGCGGGTGCTTTGAGTGCGGCTAGCACTTGTGGGTGGTTACGGATGGCGATGGCTTGCACAAAATCATTATTCTGTAATGCAAAGTAATGGCCATAAAGATTGTCGTCTACTGCCAGTGAACTGACAAATGCCGAGATTACGCCATCGGGATTGATCCGCTGATGGCTATCAACAAATAAACTTGGGTTGGCGTGGCTTTGGGTAGTAACGAATTTCCCCACTCCGCCGACTAAATTCAGCAGTTGTGAAGTGGCTTGTTGTGCGACGGTTTCGAAACGCTGTTTGGCATTTTCTTCCGTAAGATGACGAAATTTGCCCAATACGGTTAACAAAAACACCAGCGTAAGAATCAACACAATCGTGATTGTGGTTCCTAGCACCCAATGTTGAAAACGGATATTTAATTTCACAGTTGTCTCACAGGCAAAAAATCACACACAGCAGCACATCAAACAGATCATTCTTGGCGCAAAATCAATAAATAAGCTTTTTTTATCGGTAAACAACAAATAACAAGTCAAAATACTAAACAGACAGTAAATTATGCCATAGGTCATGTTATTTTTTTGATTGAGAGAACATTAAATCTTCTGTCGGTGCAACAGATTGAGCTTGTATAACCACAGCAAACTACGAAATATCAGCTTTTGTCGTAAGACAGGAAAGTGACTGACTAACTGTCGTGCTGATCGTGGTTGTTCCGCTAGTTGGTCTAACAGCGCGGACAACTCGGCCTCGCTTGGCAAAATAGGCGTTGCATGTTCCACCATACTTAACTGCCAATAAGCGCGTAGTCGTTGTTTGCTGACCGCCACCTCTGCATCCACCAACGCCAACACATGATCTGGATGTAAACAAAGCGATGGGTAACCGCGAAAAGCCTGAAAAGGATCAAGACGGGCCGGCCAAGTGGCGGGTTTCGGTTCGCCAGCGGCATGACGTTGTTCGGCCAGCGTAGCCCATAGCTGTTGATAACGGGGAATGATGTGTTGCCAATCGTAATGTTGTTGTGCCCGTTGTTGACCTGCGGCTCCCATCATCTGCCGCAATCCCGGTTGCGTTGCCAGTAATAACAAGGCCTCACTTGCTGCTGCCACATCAACCGCCACTAAGCTCGACACCAACCCACAATAACGATCATAGCTGTCAAGCGAGAGGGCATGGCGCAAAGCCAAATTCCGTCCCAGTCCTGCTGGTGGCATGGCTGTATTCACTAAAAAACCATCCACCCCATCACGCACGGTATCGCGGTAACCATCCCAATCTGATACCACCACCGGCAAGCCTGCTGCCATGGCTTCTAATGGTGTGATACCGAATGTTTCTTGGATGTTGTCTGACAGCGAACAAAAAATATCTGCCGCCGCCCATGCTAAATCGCGTTGCGCCGGTTGTCGTCCATCTAATTGTTCGATGCGTACCGCAGGGCAAGCCAGTTGTGCCGCTTGTCGAAAGGCATCTGCAATCGCTTGATTTGCGTGCCAACCACATTCCACTAACACCAGTGGGACGTTGATTTGCTCCGCTACGCGTTGCAGGGCTTGATACATGGCTAAAGGATGGGCTTTGGCATGGAATGACAGCCGACCCATATACAACACCACGATGCTATCGGGTGTCAGTTGGAGCTGTTGTCGGGCGCGTTGTTTTTGATCAGTTGTGAAGGTGAAATCTTGGCTGTGGATGCCCAGCGGAATGACAGGCAGTTGTGGCCAGATAAAATCCTGACAACGCAGCCGTTGCCGTAGGTAGTCTTGCTGTGCATAAAGCATCTGTTCAACATGGCTTTTCACTGCCTGAGAGGTACAGATGAGCGCATCCCACGGTTGTAACGGGGCGGTGAGATAGTCAGTGATGTTATCCATTGCGCCAGCACTGGCGGTGGTATGGGTAATACCACATAAGCTCCATGCGTTATGGCCATAGGCGGCGCGTTGCCAAGCCAAAAGGCCAAGGCTGGGGCTAGGATAAAAGAGACAACCCGGTTGTTTCAGTTGGCCAAGGCTGCCTTGGTGCAGGTGATGTACGGGTAACTGTGGCCGCCATTGCTGGGCATGACGCAGAAAGCTCGGCATATCAGCCGCTTTTTCGGTCAACACCCAAAAGGCATCGCTGCTGCTATACCGTAAAAAGCCCCGTAAAAACGAGGCACCTGCCGCATGGCGACCCATGATATTTTGTTGTGGGGCGACTTCAAACGCATCGGGTTGGTAATACAGTGCAGCAGCAGACATGATGCAATTCCTAAACCAATCAAACAGAACTGCATCATGCTAATCATAAAATCAATTAACCTAAAGTGGTATCCAACACCATCATCAGCGCAAAGCCCACCATCAAACCCAAGGTTGCTGCAGTTTGATGGCCGTGGCGATGGGTTTCCGGAATCACTTCGTGGGATACGACAAATAACATCGCCCCAGCGGCCAAACCCAAACCAATCGGGTAAGAGATAGCCAAACCACTCGATAACCCCAAACCAACTATCGCCCCGATGGGTTCTAACAAACCGCTGGCCGCAGCGACCATCACTGCCAACACTGGCTGAAACCCAGCATTACGCAAGGCTAACGCCACCGCTAAACCTTCGGGGATATCTTGCAGGGCAATCGCTGTTGCCAACGGCAGCCCGACAGCAATATCACCTTGCGAAAACGCGACTCCAATCGCCATTCCCTCCGGCAAGTTGTGTAAAGCAATCGCAAATACAAATAACCATACTCGACTGCAACGCTGATAACCCGGGCCACAAGGGCCGGTTTGTGGGTGTTCGTGAGGTGTGAATTGGTCTAAGCCCAACATTAACAACACCCCTAACGCCATACCCAACACCACGATGCCAGCGCCAGCCATCGGATGGTTTACCAAATTTTCAGCCGCCGCTAAGCCGGGCAATAACAAGGAAAAAGCACTGGCGGCCAACATCATCCCCGCTGCGGCACCTAATAAAGCATCTTCAACCTGTTGCGGCAATTGCCGCAATACCAACGCGGGCAATGCGCCCAAAGCTGTTCCAGCAAACCCTGCTGCACCGCCTAACAAACCATAACCAGCAGCAGTGCTGATACCCTCGGTGCTGAGTTGCCAAGCACTTTGCCACAACAATAACAACACCAGTGCCATCGCCAAGGTTAAGCCGGCGGCTGTCCACGGGTGTTGTGCCACGTGCTGCCACCAGAGTTGGCCAAAGCGGGATTCAGGCTGAAGTACCGCGCTAGGTGTTTTCATGATCTTGCCCCTGCTGCTGTCTTGAATATCTGTTTCCAGTGTGGCAGCGATAGCAAACAGAGGGAAGTTGTTTTAATTTATCTAAGCAATAGAAAAATTAAAATCATTGCTTATAGCTATTGATACGTTGTAAACAACGTTGATAACGGCCTTCGACGCGTTCGGTAAACCATTCTGTGGTGAGGCGACGACTGATTTTTGGGCTGTTTAAGCGAATATACGGCACCACTTCCCGCGCCATTTTCCCTTGGCTGGTTTGATCGGCAAGGCTAAACACACGTTGATACAGTCGAGTTTGTTCAAAGCTGTGGCGTTTTTCTTGGGCTAAATCGTGGTCGATCTCTTGTCGCGATAGTCCTAGGCGACTGGCCAAAGGATACAGCCGTTGTTGTGTTTGGCTGGCTTGGGCAAGGGCTTTGCCATCTTGATAACGCAATAAATCACCATCGGCTTGCAACGGCTGGCCACTTAAACGCGCCACGGCCAGTTGAAAAGCGGCGTTGCGTGAGGAGTAATGACCCGCATTGAAATCAGCAAAACGATAGCGCATGTGTGAATACGACACCGGATGTTCCAGTAAATGGGCGATACCAAAATACAACCCACCACGGCGGGTAAAGGTTTCTTGTCGAATATCGACCCGACCATAGGGGTAGGGTTTTTGTCGGATGTGTTCTTGTGCAAAGGCAATGCTGACCTGCATTGGGCCAGCAGTTCGAATCGGATTGTTCATCGACAGTTTGTCGCGTACTAACGGAATGCGCTCCATCATTTCTTCATATAAAGCGTTCAGTTCCCGTTCGGTACGCAAGCTATCAATGCGCGCTTTATAGCTGCGGCCATCGCGAGAGGGAATGAGCAATGCTGTCTGCACGGCCAACAAAGGCACCCCATAGCGTCCAGCTCGCTGTTCAATTTCACGCCAGACAATTTGGCTGATACCGGCCACCACTGGCTCGGCTTGCCAATTCGACACTTGCTCGATCACTGCTGCTGTTGCACAAAAATAGTCTGCTCGATAGGGCAGTTTTAAGGCAGTAAACGCTTGTGCCATATCTTGTGCCCATGCACCACGTTGGCTCACCGATTGTGGAATGACTTTATCTAATAGTTGCCGTGCCTCGGTTTCAGAGGTTGCCGTGGGGTAAGGTGAACGTGGTGGCGGTGGTGGTGTGCTTGGTGTGGGGGAGGGGGCTGGCGCCGGTTTGCTGGTCGGCGATGTGGGTTCGTGGGTTTGACTGATAATCGGGGCCGGAGTGGGCGTGCTGATAAGTTGTTGCGTGGCACAACCAGCCAATAACCCTACTGTTGAAATGGAGATAACGATTTGTTTTAACACAAAAAACACTTTCTGATAAAGAAACACCGCAACGGTGCAAACGGTAACGGACAAGCCCAGCTCAACTCAGGCACAATAGCGGCCTTCATTCTGTTTCGGTTTTTTCTCGCATGAATCCTGTTGCTCTATCTCCCAAGCCAATCCACAGCTATCGTCCTTATCGTCGCCTATCACGGCCAGCGCCATTTTTGCCCATGTCACAGCAAGAAATGGCCGAATTAGGGTGGGACAGCTGCGACATTATTTTAGTGACTGGTGACGGTTATATCGATCATCCTAGCTTTGGGATGGCGTTGATTGGTCGTTTGTTAGAGGCACAAGGCTTTCGCGTTGGGATTATCAGCCAACCCGATTGGCACAGTGCCGACGCTTTTCGTGCCTTAGGCCGGCCCAATCTGTTTTTTGGTGTGACGGCAGGCAATATGGATTCGATGATTAACCGTTATACCGCGGATCGTCGCCCTCGTTCTGATGATGCTTACACGCCCGATGGTTTGCCAGATAAACGTCCCGACCGTGCCGTGGTGGTCTATGCGCAGCGTTGTCGTGAGGCGTTTCCCGGCATCGGGGTGATGATTGGCAGTATCGAAGCCAGTTTGCGTCGGATTGCTCATTATGATTATTGGAGCGAAAAAGTCCGGCAATCGGTGTTGATTCATTCAAAAGCCGATATTTTACTTTATGGTAATGCTGAGCGCGCCCTGATTGAAATTGCCCATCGAGTCGCTGCCGGCGAGAAATTATCCGAAATTCGCGATGTGCGCGGCACCGCTTTTATTGCACCACAGGGTTATTTGCCAGATGGTGGTTGGATTGAGGTCGATTCCACTACCGTCGATGCCCCCGGACGTGTAGAGCCACATCCCGATCCCTATGCGATGGAACCCACGCCAACCGCAAGCGATACCAAGACTGACAACGGCGAGCAAACCGTTCAGCCAGTTCGTTTTATGTCATTGGCCGAGCGTGTCGCGGCACGGCGGGCGCAACGTCACAAAACGGTGGTGCGGATTCCAGCTTTTGAGGCGGTGGCTTACGATCCTGTTTTGTATGCCCATGCCAGCCGCACCCTGCATCTTGAGTCCAATCCGGGTAATGCCCGCGCCTTGGTGCAACTACATGGTGAACGTGATGTGTGGCTCAACCCACCGCCTTTACCGTTAAAAACCGAGGAGATGGATCATGTGTATGGTTTGTCATACGCCCGCCATCCACACCCTAGCTATGGTTCTGCGCGTTTTCCGGCGTGGGAGATGATTCGTTTTTCGGTCAACATTATGCGTGGTTGTTTTGGTGGCTGTACGTTCTGTTCTATTACCGAACACGAAGGGCGGATTATTCAAAGCCGCTCGGAAGGCTCGATTCTGCGTGAGATTGAAGAAATTCGTGACAAAACCCCCGGCTTTACCGGCCAAATTTCCGATTTAGGTGGGCCAACGGCAAATATGTACCGTTTGACCTGTAAAGATCCAAAAATTGAATCTTCCTGTCGTCGCTTGTCTTGCGTCTATCCCGGGATTTGTGAAAATCTGAACACCGACCACGATCCGTTAATTCGCCTGTATCGCAAAGCACGCGCCCTACCCGGTATTAAAAAAATCACCATCAGCTCTGGCCTGCGTTATGACTTAGCGGTGGAGTCGCCGGAATATATTAAGGAACTGGTAACGCACCATGTCGGTGGTTATTTAAAAATTGCGCCGGAACATACCGAAGCTGGGCCTTTGTCGAAGATGATGAAGCCGGGGATTGGCAGTTATGAGCGTTTCAAGAAATTATTTGAGCGTTTCTCGCGTCAAGCAGGGAAAAAACAGTATTTAATCCCTTACTTTATCGCTGCCCACCCAGGTACCAGTGATGAGGATATGTTGAATTTAGCGTTGTGGCTCAAAGCAAATGACTTCCAGCCCGATCAGGTGCAAACCTTCACCCCCACGCCGATGGCGCTGGCAACGACGATGTGGCATACCGGCCGTAATCCGTTGAAAAAGCTGGCGCGGAGTTCGGAAAAGGTGGATGTGGTGCGTGATGGTTATCGTCGGAAGTTGCATAAGGCGTTTTTGCGTTATCACGATCCGAAAAATTGGCCATTGTTGCGCGAGGCGATTGAGAAAATGGGGCGTAGTGAGTTAATTGGCTATGGGCCGGAGTGTTTGATTCCGCCGGCGGATAACCAAGCCGGTCAACGCCCCCGCTCACCTCGCGCCAACGGCTTGCCGCCTCGGCCAGCGAATAAGGTGCAAATTAAACGCCCCGGCCCCAAACCCCTCACCGCCAGCGCTGCACGAAAACGGGCGCGTTGATTGTTTGAAGGGTTGGGTTGACAACATCAACCCAACCTACGTTGGCTGTAATGATTTGTAAAAAAATGGAAGATTTTTTTGTGATACTCACACAAAAACCACACCTGCAAAGGTGTAGATTTCACGTTATTTAGCAGGAGGATATTAGTGAGTTACATAGCTACGGCATTCAACGTAATGATTGCTTCGCCTGGCGACGTGGCATCCGAACGGGCAATTGTTCGCGATGTAGTTTATGAATGGAACGCCGTCAATTCCAGCGTGCGAAGGATCGTTTTGCTCCCCGTTGGCTGGGAAACCCATTCCTCCCCTGAGATGGGCGCGCCTGCACAGCAAATTATCAATCACCAAGTTTTGAATAAATGCGATCTTCTAGTAGGCGTCTTCTGGACTAGGATTGGAACACCAACTGAAAAGCATCTGAGCGGCACTGTGGAGGAGATCGAAGAGCATATTGCTTCTGGCAAGCCGGCCATGCTGTATTTCTCAAGCCAGCCTGTTGCGCTGGACACAGTCAACCTCGATCAGGTCCAGAGGTTGAAGGAGTTCAAACATTCGTGCCAAAGCCGTGGTCTTTATGAGGGCTATGACAGTCATGCGGAGTTCAAGGAAAAGTTCTACCGACATCTGCAATTGAAATTGAATGAGCACCCGCTATTTCAAGTGGATGAAGCAAGCCCAGATGACAAAATCATTGTTGAATCCCGCACCAAGATTCCCGACCTGTCGCAAGAAGCAAAAGTACTACTGAAGGAGGCTAGCCAAGATAGCAGAGGCATGATTATCCATACTCGTTATGTGGAAAGGGTTACCATTCAAACAAATGAAAAAAATTTGATTTCGTCTAACGATCGGCGTGAAGTGGCGAAATGGGAGGACGCTCTTCAACAACTCAGGTCTTACGATCTCGTGGTTAATAATGACTATAAGGGCGAAATATTCGAGATTACAAACTTCGGGTATCAAGTCGCCGACATGATCGCGCTATGAGCAACATAATCTGTCGCTCCGGTGGCCACACGATATTGTTTCAAGATTGCTGGGTGTCTTTCCAAAGCCAAGTTTGGGAGAAATGTCCTTGTTCTACAATCTTGGTGCTTGCTTACCCAATAGCGTGTACTTCTGCGCTAGGTTGGGTTAACAACAGTAACCCAAGTTACTCTGCTGGTGTGTATGACTTTACGCCAAAAGCCAAAACAGTGGGCACAAGACAGTGCCCACTCTATACAACTTAGACGCTAATTTTCCCTTTCAGATATAAAACAGCATGACCAGAAATGATAATGGCGTTCTCTTTCACGAGGCATTTAAGCACTCCGCCCCGCTTTGAAGCCTGATAGGCCAACAAATCTGTTTTTCCCAATTTTTCAGACCAGTATGGTGCCAAACCTGAATGAATTGAGCCTGTGACAGGATCTTCCTCTCCACCATTTGCTGGCCAGAAATAACGAGAGATAAAGTCATATTCACTAGATGCAGACGTCACAACCACATCGAAAGGTGCAAGTTGTTTCAGTTGATCTGGCGAATAAGTGACTTCAATAACCTCTTGTTCGTGTTCAAATACAGCAAAGTAAGCTTGTCTATTTTTAAGAACTTCTATGGGCTTTTTTGACAAACCATGAAACAACTGCGGCGGAGCAGTCAAAACAGGCTCTGGTTTCTGGTTTGGGAAAGTCATTTCGATTTCACCTTCTGGGTTTCTGATGACTGTTAGCGTCCCAACCTCACGGGTAATAAATTCAATTTTCTCTTCTACACCAAATTCGCTAAACAAAATGTAGGCAGAAGCTAAGGTTGCATGACCACAAAATGCGATTTCGGTTAACGGCGAGAACCATCGGATTTCGTATTGGTTTGCACTGATACATTTGATAAACGCTGTCTCTGATAAATTATTTTCTGATGCAATATTTTGCATTAGCGTATCAGATAACCAATCTTTAACTGGAACAACAGCTGCCGAATTGCCTTTGAATTGTTGATCTGTAAAAGCATCAACCACGAATAAATCTAATTCCAAAATTATTTTCTCCATTTAGAGATACCGACAACGATCGCCGCGTAAAAACCCCTGCCATTCCAAAGGCAGGCCGCGAGAGAAGCCAATTACCTTAAATAACTCACCCATTTCCGCCGTTGACAGCAGTTTTTGCACTGCATTGGCGTGTGGCAAATAATGGGTGATGTCTTCAGGATTGAACTGTGCCAGCTGGTCGAGAATGCCCGCGTTAATCAAATATTGTGCTTGTGTGGTATAGCCTTGCAAATCCAGTCCATGTTGCAAACCAATCTCTGCCACCGTGGTAAAGTCAATATGCGTGGTGATGTCCTGCAGCCCCGGCCATAAAAAAGGATCGGCATGAGCATGATGGCGATAGTGACACATCAATGTGCCTTGCCGCCGTTGTGGGTGGTAATACTCATCACGAGGAAAACCATAGTCAAACAACAAAATCGCGCCACGCTGCAAACGCTCGGCTAAGGTGTGCATAAAACCCGCCGCCGCCAGTTGAACTTCGCTCAGATAATCCGGCCCGGGTTCCAACAAGGCAACAGCAGCCTGCAAGCGTGGGTCTTGAATCGGTCGATCAGCCCAGACAAAACCATCCTCTGACCACGCCACCCCTCGCTGCCAAGGCTGTTGGGTGGGATCCCAATACACCAACTCACATGGGATGGCATCAAGCACTTCATTTCCGATCACCACCGCTTCAATCTGGTCTGGTAATGCACTGAGCCAAACTACCCGTGACAATAACGCTGGGCATTCTTGCATTAAATAATCGCGCTGTCGGGCGGCAAGATCGGCTGATATTTCAACAATATAGTAATGCGTTGGCAGTGCCTGTTGTTGTGCCAGTGCTTTCAATAAATCTGCTGCCAAACGGCCACTGCCTGCACCAAATTCGATCACCGTATTTCCGCTCAACGGTAACAGCGGGGCAATGTCGGCGGCGAGGGTGGCGGCAAACAGGGGGGTGATTTCTGGTGCGGTCACAAAATCACCGCTGCTGCCAAATTTATAGCTGTGGCCGCTGTAATAACCGAGGTGTGGGGTATAAAGCGCCGCCTGCATATAGTCAGCAAACGAGATCCACCCCCCCCTATCAGCAATCTGTTGTTGTATCTGCTGCATCAAACGTTGGGAACTTAACAGCGCGTTGTGGTCAGGAATAGGTAAAGCACTCACAGCAATCTTTCTGTTAGCAATTGGGCAAAGGGTGCATTATTACATTGTTTTTCGCGCCTTTTCGCAGGCACAATCTGCCGACAATTTTTTCATGGTGATAGGGATTTCAGATGACAGTGATGCCACAGGAAACAGCCCCTGTTGTTCTCATCACAGGTGGAGCAAAACGGGTGGGCGCGGCGATTGCGCGTCAACTGCATCAAGTCGGTGCGCGGGTGATGTTGCACTATCGCGCTTCAGCAACCGCAGCAGAAGCCCTAGCGGCTGAACTGAATCAACAGCGTCCACACTCGGCAGCCTGTGTGCAGGCCGATTTATTAGAGACTGCGCGCTTGCCCGAGATGATCCATCACACCCTCAATTGTTTTGGGCGTTTAGATGGTTTGGTGAATAACGCTTCCAGCTTTTTCCCAACCGCACTGGGCAATATTACCGAGGCCGATTGGCATGATTTGATTGGTAGCAACCTCAAAGCACCGCTGTTTTTATCACAAGCCGCTGCGCCCTATTTACGGGCAGCAGGTGGGGCAATTGTTGGCCTGATTGATATTCACGCAGAACGCCCGATGCCGGGGCATGTGGTGTATAACTTGGCCAAAGCAGGGCATGCACAGTTAATTCGTACCCTTGCGATTGAGCTGGCGCCACAGGTACGAGTCAATGGTGTGGCCCCCGGTGCCAATGTGTGGCCTGAGGGAGAGTCGGTATTTTCTGACCCTGTGCGGCAACGAATCGAAGACAGCATTCCTCTACAACGAGTGGGAACGCCAGAGGATTTAGCAAAAACGGTGGCGTTTTTGCTGTTTGATGCGCCGTATATTACGGGGCAGATTATTGCGGTCGATGGTGGAAGAAGCATTTATTTACCCTAATAAAACGGCATGAAACCGTTTTATATGCAGTAAATAGGCCATTTTCGATCATATCCTGTCATAATGACAAAATGCCGTTACGGGTAGTCAAATGACAAGCGGCATCTCCGGCCCTGCCAACGGGGTGAATTTATGCTCTAAATTGGTGCATTGCAGCATCTTGAATTGGCATGGGCTTCCCGTTATATTCGATGGTTGCCTCTTAAATTTTCTTTTCGTACAGGCCGAAGCGTCGAGAACGACACTCGGCTTTTTTCGTCACTGGTCGTGAAACACAGGCCAGGCAATTTTGAAGGAATGCGTGTGATGGAACCGGCAGTACCAGAACGGCAGGGGTTGTACGACCCCGCCAACGAGCACGACGCTTGCGGCGTGGGCTTTGTGGCCCATGTCAAGGGTCAAAAGTCCCATAATATCGTCGAACAGGGTTTGTTAATCCTGAAAAACCTCGATCACCGTGGCGCCGTGGGTGCCGATCCACTGCAAGGTGACGGTGCCGGTATCCTGATCCAAATTCCGGATCAGTTCTATCGCGAGGACATGGCGAAACAAGGTGTGGAGTTGCCTCCAGTTGGCGAATATGGCGTGGGGATGGTGTTCTTGCCCCAAGAAGCCGCTTCTCGCCACGCCTGTATGGAAGAGATTGAGCGTTCTATCGCTGCCGAAGGTCAACGGTTGTTGGGCTGGCGCGATGTGCCGGTCAATCGTGATATGCCGATGTCGCCCACGGTGCGCGCTAAAGAGCCAGTGATTAAACAGGTGTTTGTCGGACGCGGTCCAGATGTCTTTGTGACCGATGCCCTAGAACGCAAGCTGTATATCATCCGTCGCCGTGCCGCGAATGCGATTAAAACGCTCAACTTAAAACACGGCCAAGAGTTTTATGTGCCTTCGTTCTCGGCTCGTACCGTGAACTACAAAGGCTTGTTATTGGCCGATCAGGTCGGTGTGTACTATCTCGACCTGCAAGATAAGCGCACTGTCTCGGCTTTGGCCTTGGTGCATCAACGCTTCTCGACCAATACGTTCCCGACTTGGGATTTGGCGCACCCCTTCCGTTACATTGCCCACAACGGTGAAATCAACACCGTACGCGGCAACGTCAACTGGTTTAAGGCGCGTGAACAAGCCATTTCTTCACCGATTCTCGGCGAAGATCTGAAGAAAATTTGGCCATTACACTACCCCGGTCAATCCGATTCCGCTTCGTTTGATAACGCACTGGAATTGTTGGTGATGGGCGGCGGCTATTCATTAGCCCATGCGGTGATGTTGATGATTCCAGAAGCGTGGGAAAAGCACGCGCTGATGGACGAAAATCGCCGTGCTTTCTATGAATATCACGCTGCGATGATGGAACCGTGGGATGGCCCTGCGGCGGTAGCCTTTACCGATGGTCGTCAAATCGGTGCTACCCTCGATCGCAATGGCTTGCGTCCAGCCCGTTATTTGGTCACCGATGATGATTTAGTGGTGATGGCGTCGGAATCCGGTGTGTTGCCGATTCCCGAGAAGAAAATCGTCAAAAAATGGCGTTTGCAGCCCGGCAAAATGTTCCTGATCGACATGGAACAAGGCCGCATTATTGATGATAAAGAGCTGAAAGATTCGCTGGCGAATTCCAAGCCTTATCGTGAGTGGATCGAAAAAATCCGCATCAAACTCGATGAAGTGCCGGCGCCAGCAGAAAAAGCCCCGACACCTCAAGCCTCTTTGCTCGACCGTCAGCAAGCTTTTGGCTACACCCAAGAAGACATCAAAGTGATCTTGGAGCCAATGCTGCAAAACGGTGAAGAAGCCACTGGTTCGATGGGTACCGACTCGGCGCTGCCGGTGTTGTCGAAGAAAAACAAAACCCTCTATACCTACTTCAAGCAACTGTTTGCCCAAGTGACCAACCCACCTATCGACCCAATTCGTGAAGAATTGGTGATGTCGTTGGTGTCGTTTATTGGCCCGAAACCCAACCTGCTCAATACCGCTGATATCAACCCACCGATCCGCTTAGAAGTGGCACAACCGGTGTTGTCGTTCGGCGATATGGAAAAACTGCGTAATATCGAGCAGTACACCTCAGGCAAATTCCGTTCTTTCGAACTCGACATCTGCTATCCGGTGGCATGGGGCAAAGAAGGGATTGAGGCACGTTTGGCTTCGCTGGCAGCGGACGCCGAAGATGCGGTGCGTTCTGGTGCCAACATCCTGATCGTCTCCGACCGCAAGGTGGATGCAGACAATGTGGCGATTCCAGCATTGTTAGCCACCTCAGCGATTCATCAACACTTGGTGAAAAAAGGCCTGCGTACCTCTGCTGGCTTAGTGGTGGAAACTGGTTCGGCGCGTGAAGTGCATCACTTTGCCTTGTTGGGTGGCTATGGTGCAGAAGCGGTGCATCCGTTCTTGGCGTTAGAAACCATCGAGAGCTTGGCCAAGGGCGATGCAGAAAAAGCCGAGAAATACACGAAAAACTTCATCAAAGCCGTGGGTAAAGGGCTGTGTAAAGTGATGTCCAAAATGGGCATCTCGACTTATATGTCCTACACCGGCGCGCAAATTTTTGAAGCGATTGGTCTGCAAAAAGACTTCGTTGAAAAATACTTCACCGGCACGCCCTCGAACATCGAGGGGATTGGTGTGTTTGAAGTGGCAGAAGAAGCGATTCGTCTACACAGCGACGCTTTCTCGCCCGATCCTGTGTTGGCCAATATGTTGGATGCTGGTGGTGAATACGCCTTCCGTATTCGCGGCGAAGAACATATGTGGACGCCCGATTCTATTGCGAAGCTGCAGCACTCCACCCGTTCTGGTAAGTACGAAACTTACAAAGAATACGCCAAGCTGATTAACGACCAGACCAAGCGTCATCTGACCTTGCGCGGCTTGTTCGATTTCAAATTTGCTGCTGAGTCGATTCCGTTAGAGGAAGTCGAACCCGCAAAAGAGATCGTAAAACGCTTTGCGACGGGGGCGATGTCCTTAGGTTCGATCTCGACCGAAGCCCATACCACCTTGGCGATTGCGATGAACCGCATTGGCGGTAAGTCCAACACCGGTGAGGGTGGCGAAGATGCAAAACGCTTCTTGCCATTAAAAGCCGGTCAAAAATTGTCGGAAGTGGTCGGGGTGTCCCGTATTGAGCGCGATTATGTGTTCAAAGAAGGCGATTCCCTGCGTTCGGCGATTAAACAAGTGGCATCGGGTCGCTTTGGTGTGACCACGGAATATCTGGTCAATGCTGACCAAATTCAGATCAAGATGGCACAAGGGGCAAAACCGGGCGAAGGCGGTCAATTGCCGGGGCATAAAGTCTCGGAATACATCGGCTTCTTGCGTCACTCGGTGCCGGGTGTTGGTTTGATTTCTCCACCTCCACACCACGATATCTATTCCATCGAAGACTTGGCACAGCTGATTCACGATTTGAAAAACGCCAACGACCGCGCTTCTATCTCGGTCAAACTGGTGTCTGAAGTCGGTGTCGGTACGGTGGCTGCCGGTGTAGCAAAAGCGAAAGCTGACCATGTAGTGATTGCTGGTTTTGACGGGGGGACGGGTGCTTCGCCAGTGTCGTCGATCAAACATGCTGGGACACCGTGGGAACTGGGTTTGGCTGAAACGCAACAGACCTTGGTGCTCAACCGTCTGCGTTCGCGGATCCGTGTGCAAGTTGATGGCCAAATGAAAACCGGCCGCGATGTGGTGATTGGTGCGTTGTTAGGGGCGGATGAGTTTGGCTTTGCCACTGCGCCGTTGGTGGTCGAAGGCTGCATCATGATGCGTAAATGCCACCTCAACACCTGCCCAGTCGGTGTTGCGACACAAGACCCTGAATTGCGTAAGCGTTTCACCGGTCAGCCTGAGCATGTGGTGAACTACTTCTTCTTTGTGGCTGAAGAAGTGCGCGAATTGATGGCACAACTGGGGATTCGTAAGTTTGATGATCTGGTGGGCCGTGTCGATCTGCTGGAAACCCGCGCTGGTATTGAACATTGGAAAGCCAAAGGCTTAGATTTCTCGAAAATCTTCCATCAGCCTGCGGTGCCTGCCGATGTGTCGCGCCGTCATACCGAAGTGCAAGACCACGGTTTGGACAAAGCGTTGGATCACAAGCTGATTGAACAAGCGAAACCTGCGCTGGAAAAAGGCCAAAAAGTTCAAATCGAAACCGCCATTACCAACGTCAACCGCACCTGCGGCACGATGTTGTCGGGCGAGGTAGCACGTCGTTATGGCCATGCAGGTCTGCCAGATGACACCATCCACGTCAAATTGACTGGTACAGCAGGGCAAGCGTTTGGGGCTTTCTTGGCCAAAGGCGTGACCTTGGAACTGACCGGCGAGGGTAACGATTACGTCGGTAAAGGGTTGTCCGGTGGTCGCATCGTGATCAAACCACACCCCGATTTCCGTGGCGACACTCAACAGAACATCATTGTCGGTAATACGGTGATGTATGGCGCGACTGAGGGCGAGGCTTTCTTGTCGGGCGTGGGTGGCGAACGCTTCTGTGTCCGTAACTCTGGCGCTACCGCGATTGTCGAAGGCGTGGGCGATCATGGTTGTGAATACATGACCGGCGGTACTGTGGTGGTGTTGGGGATGACTGGTCGTAACTTTGCGGCGGGGATGTCGGGCGGTATTGCGTATGTGTTGGATGAAGAAGGTACATTCAAACACCGTTGCAATATGGCACAAGTGGCGTTGGAAAAAGTCTTGCCAGCCAGCCGCCATGCGCCGAACGAGCCCTTACATCGCGGCCAAGCCGATGAGGTGTTGTTGAAAGAGTTAATCACTCGTCACGTTGAACACACCGGCAGTGCTGTTGCCAAACGCATTCTGGCGGATTGGGAGCTGTATCGCGAAAAATTCGTCAAAGTTTATCCACATGAATACAAGCGCGCCCTCACCGAGTTGGCCGCTGCTGCACAGAAGGAGGCCGCATAAATGGGCAAGCCGACTGGTTTCATGGAGTTTGAACGCGTCGAAGAGGCCTACGAGCCGGTTGAAGCGCGTTTGAAACATTACAAAGAATTTGTCATTACCCTGTCTGACGACGAAGCCAAAACCCAAGGCGCACGTTGTATGGACTGTGGCATTCCGTTCTGTAACAACGGCTGCCCTGTGAACAACATCATTCCAGACTGGAACGATTTGGTTTACAAAGGCAACTGGAAACAGGCGTTGGATGTGCTGCATTCCACCAATAACTTCCCTGACTTTACTGGCCGCATTTGTCCTGCGCCATGTGAAGCCGCCTGTACCCTTGGCATTAACGCTGCGCCGGTTGGAATTAAATCCATCGAGCACGCGATTATCGACAAGGGTTGGGACATGGGCTGGGTGGTGCCGCAGCCTGCTTCGGTAAAAACCGGTAAGAAAGTGGCGATTGTTGGTTCCGGCCCTGCTGGTTTAGCCGCAGCGCAACAGCTGGCGCGTGTCGGCCATGAGGTGACTGTGTTCGAGAAATCGAGCCGCCTTGGTGGTTTGTTGGGGTTTGGGATTCCCGACTTCAAATTAAACAAAACCGTAATTGATCGCCGTGTGTCACAGATGCAGGCCGAGGGAGTGAACTTCCGTACCAAGGTCATCATTGGTGATAAGCATGTCCCTGCTGGTATCAATAACGACGCGACGACGGTGATTCCTGCCGAGCAGTTGAAGAAAGATTTTGATGCGGTGATTTTGGCGGCGGGTTCGGAAGTGCCTCGCGATTTACCTGTTCCGGGTCGTCAGTTGAAGGGCATCTATGCGGCGTTGGAGTTTTTGATTCCGCAAAATAAAGAAGTACAACAAGGCCTCACCAATCCAATCAATGTGGAAGGTAAGCATGTGGTGGTGATTGGTGGTGGTGATACCGGTTCTGACTGTGTTGGCACCAGCTATCGTCAAGGTGCGGCGTCGGTGACGCAGTTTGAATTGATGCCTGCGCCTCCCGAACAGGAAGATAAGCCATTGGTATGGCCTTACTGGCCACTGAAAATGCGTACCTCGTCTTCGCATAAAGAAGGTGAGACTAAACGTGAATTTGCGGTTGCGACCAAAGAGTTCATTGATGATGGCGAAGGCAATGTGAAAGCGTTGCGCGCTGTGCGTGTTGAGTGGAAAGACGGCAAGATGATTGAAGTCGCGGGTAGCGAGTTCGAGATTCCTTGTGATGCGGCTTTCTTGGCAATGGGCTTTACCAATCCGGTGGGCAGTTTGTTGGATGCTTTTGGTGTAGAACGCGATGCGCGGAACAATGCCAAGGCAACAACGGATGGCGAGGGTTGTTATCACACGAACGTCAGCGGTGTGTTTGCTGCTGGTGATGTGCGTCGTGGTCAGTCTTTGGTAGTGTGGGCGATCCGCGAAGGTCGTCAAGCAGCGCGTGAAGTAGATGCGTTCTTGATGGGTGACAGCATCCTTCCCCGCTAATCCTAAGTATGAAAAATCCCCCACTGTGTGATGCAGTGGGGGATTTTTTTTGGTTGTCTTTGGGGAGTGATATAGTCGGCACTGGTTTTGTGTCCATCATTATTCCCATAAAATTGCGCCCTTGGAATAATTTGGCAGAATGAGAGTTTTTTGTTATGAAATTACGATCTTTCGAGCATAAAGACCAATATATTTTCTTGTTGGAATTTGTTGATCACACTCGATTTGAGGTGGATTTATTTCCTTTATTAGCTGCCTATGTAGAGCCTTCAGCTATTGAGACAGCACAAATTGATCCAGAATGGGGCTGTCTTATGTTTAAAGAGGGTATGGTTGATATTGAGCCTAAAACCCTCTATCAATTTGCATCAGCCCAACCAACGTAGTACCTACACCTAAATTATTTTTACTCAACTGAAGTTTGTAGTTTTTTGCGTTTGTTAGGCGCGTTGTTTGTTGAGCTGTTATTCTCAATTTTCCGCTAAAAGCCGTTGCCGGCGGTGTTTAGCCATCTTCGGCCGGTGGAGTGTGGTTGAAAATTGTATTTGCGGTGTTGTGCGGTTTTTTATCGCCTCGCGCAAATCCTGCTTTTTCAAGTTGCTGGTGTGGTGGTTGTTTGCAGTGCGTCTGCCAGTAAGATGAACACCATTTTTGCGCTTACCATTTTAAATCTGGTTGCTTCGTAAATGGTGTTGAGTTAAAAAAATTTACTAGTGCTAATTAGACGGGATTAGGTTGCTTGGTACGAAGATCGACGATCCATTCACCAGCAGCCTGCGCTTCCCGTTCATGTGCTTCATCACGCCAGACTTCATCTAATGCAGCGTTGTACCAGTCAACCATATGAGGTAGCGATAGTATTCGATCAACGTATGCACGTGATTCTACTGAAAGGCGTGGCGAGTAAGATTGAGCCCTGAAGGCTAGCGGTGCAAAGAAAGCATCTACTGCGGTGAAGTGTGTGCCAGCTAGGAAATGGCCTCCGAACTTCAGTAGACCTTGTCTCCAGATTTCATCAACCCTCAACCACTCGCGTTCAAGCGCGGGGGTGATTTCATTGAGTTGAACCCGTAATCCGCAGTTCATAGTGCAGATATTTCGTATGTTCGAGAAACCTGAATGCATTTCTGCTGCGGCTGACCGTGCCCACGCCCTAGCATGTGTTGTTTGTGGCCAAGCTAGAGGGTTGAGCTCTGCGATGTATTCAACGATTGCAAAGGAATCCCAGACGACTAACTCATCGTGTACCAGACATGGTACTTGTCCAGATGGTGAGAAAGTTTTGAAACCCTCAGGCGTGGTCATCGATCCGAATGGAACAAGTCGTTCATCAAATGGGATCTGTAGTTGTTTGAGTAGAATCCAAGGTCGCAGAGACCATGATGAATAATTTTTGTTTGCGATGTAGAGGGTGAGCAAAGGTACTTTCCTTCGTAAATTTTTGGTATGGCATCTGGAGTTGTAATATGTTAGGTTGATTTCATCAACTCAAACTTACGGCGTTAATGCACAAGTTAGTTCCGAGGCTGATATTTCTTTACATCCGCTCGTATTTTGTCCTGCCCATAACGGCGAAAAATCACTACTACTTTGGCTTTCTGCTTTCGCTCTCAAGGGCGCGATAGCTGCTGTTGCTAAAGGAAACATGGGCGCGGTGGGACTGATAGGCCCGATTTCACGCATGATGCGATTTACAATGCCACGTGCTGGCCGCCCTGAGAATATATTAGTCAGAGCCGTGATGCGGGCTATGTCGCTTTTTAGTGCTGCACGATGTATTGCACTGGTGTTTGCTTCGGGACATAGCATATAGGCTGTTCCTACTTGCACCCCTGCTGCGCCGAGTGCTATTGCTGCTGCAACCCCTTTGGCATCTGCGATGCCACCAGCGGCGATGATCGGTACTTTTACAGATTGTGCAATCTGTTGTACCAATGCAAATGTGCCCATTTGCGTGTTCAAATCTTCCGATAAGAACATACCTCGATGCCCACCTGCTTCAAGTCCTTGCGCAATAATCGCATCGACTCCATGCGCTTCTAACCAGCGTGCTTCTTCGACCGTTGTGGCAGAAGATAGCACTCTCGCACCCCATTTTTTCACTTGTTTCAGCAATTCGGGTGTAGGCAGGCCAAAATGGAAACTCACAACAGCAGGTTTAAATTCTTCTAGGACCTCTGCAGCTGCTGCATTGAATGGCACACGACCTTGCCCTGTAGGAATTATGTTTGGGTCGATGCCATATTCAAGGAAATACGGCATCAGCGTTTGCCGCCAAATTGCTTCGCGCTTGGTATCAATTTCGGGTGGTGTATGGCAGAAGAAATTGACGTTGTACGGCTTTGTTGTCTGCGCTTTGATGGTTGCCAATTCTTGACGCATGGTGTTGAGGTCGAGCATGGCACAGGGGAGTGAACCGAGTCCGCCTGCGTTGGAGACAGCTACCGCGAGCGCACTACCCTGCACCCCTGCCATTGGCGCTTGGATGATTGGACGCTCTATGCCAAGCAGTTTTTGTAAAGTCATTTCTGCGCCTCGTAGGAAAAAGTGACTAACGAGCGTTGTTTGGGGTTCAAGTTATGTGATGTATGGTGGTGTTGTGTTGATGAGATCATCCCAACCTTTGGGGGTGCAAAGTTTTCTCAGTAAAACATATTCATATTATGGTGCCCTCCGATTGCATTGGAGGTCTTCGATAATTGGTACACCATAGGCAAGTGCATCTCTTGAAATAAGTTCGTCATAGTTCTCACTTTCTAAGTTGTTAGTAAGGCGGTTGCAAAGTAAATCAAATTCCGATACAACCCAAATTTTTGCTTTTTCAATGAGTAATTTGAGATTACTGTAATTATTTTGCTCAAGAGTTGCCCCAAGTGCCACGAAGCAGACTATTTTTTCAATTTTGTAGCCCTTTGTCCCATCATTTAGAACGGCACCAGGAATGCTTTGGGCGTATGAGTTTTCATCGTGAACAAAATGTTTGTTACGCAAGCTCTTGAAGTAGTTGAATGCCATTAATACCTCTGGAGGTTCTCCCTTATAAATTTTATCCGGAGCCAGTTGGAAACGGGCACTGTTGCCAAAGCATTTTAGAAAATGAACTATCGCTGAACGCCAGAGTGCCTCTCGTGTAATGGGTGGATCCGCTGGTGTTTGGTTAATCGCTTCTAGACAGCCATCTGCGAATTCAAGATCTTCCTTGTGGAGAGATAAGTCAGCTAGCCTTTTTGCTTCTGGTCCATTGATTCCTATGAGTTTCACTCCATCAGGAAACCCGTCAATGTGGAAGCCGGTATCTGTCTGAGAAATCGTATAATGCTCCATGTTGCCCTAACGTTAGACTTAAGTTGGAGTAGGCTGAATGATTTTGTAAAAAAAATTTAAATTATGTGATTGATGTGGTGACCTTATCAATTCAGACTACGGTACTATTTAGCTAATGCTTTAGCAATTTAGTTAAAATGAATTGCTACTGCTAGTTTGCTGCTTCCGGACAGAAGCTAGGATTTTGATCTACGCCTTTTAACAATTCTCCATGAAAACAGGAAAATTTTTTATACCTACATGCATGCCATAGCTGTTTCTGGCGTTATAACTGGTTGTGTCGCCAGGCCATATATCCCTACAGTACAGCTTGTTCAAATAGGTTTTGAAACAGAAAAGTTTGTCATTTGGGGTTCCTCATCCCGTGATAATGAGAAAAAGACTGAACGCAAGTAGTTTTTTCTTCTATATTATTTTCCTCAAAAAAATTTGATAAGCAAACACGAGTCAGATTTGTTACTTTTTTGTTAAAAAACTACTTATATAGCCACATCAGTACTTTCAATGACTTGAATGGCCGTGTGACAAAATCTATCTCATACGGCATAGCCTATCTGCCGAAATTTATGATGTCAAACCAATTTTGTGATGCGCTTGTGTAATGATGAGTAGAGATGAAATGGACAGCAGGCACAGTTTGTATGGTGGAGATAGTAGAAAAGACTGATTGGGAGGGATATTAAGGAATCGAACGGCAAAAAACAAAAAACCCCGTAACCGTTTGGTTTACGAGGTTCACTGGAGCTTGTAAAAACTCTTGGAATTCTGAAATGGTGCCCGGGACCGGAATCGAACCGGTACAGCCTTTTCAAGCCGACGGATTTTAAGTCCGTTGTGTCTACCTATTTCACCACCCGGGCGACACAATGAAATCGATCTGATGCAATTTGGAGGCGGGGGTCGGAATCGAACCGGCGTCTACGGATTTGCAATCCGCTGCATAACCACTTTGCTACCCCGCCAGTGAAACAGTCCATTTTAGCTGGAGCGGGAAACGAGTCTCGAACTCGCGACCTCAACCTTGGCAAGGTTGCGCTCTACCAACTGAGCTATTCCCGCTTGGACCTAACTGGCACTATTCGCTATCTGGCTGGAGCGGGAAACGAGTCTCGAACTCGCGACCTCAACCTTGGCAAGGTTGCGCTCTACCAACTGAGCTATTCCCGCGCTAGATAGTGATTATCCCGACAAATATATGAGCAAGCGTTGGAGCGGGAAACGAGTCTCGAACTCGCGACCTCAACCTTGGCAAGGTTGCGCTCTACCAACTGAGCTATTCCCGCTTTGCTGTTTGCACATTCGTTTGTGCGAGAGACGCGCATTATAAACACTCTCTATCTGCTGTCAAGCACTCTGTTGCAACTTTTTTAACGCCGAAACTGCTCCGCCGCC
This sequence comes from Aquaspirillum soli, assembly GCF_054781915.1. NCBI lineage: Bacteria > Pseudomonadati > Pseudomonadota > Betaproteobacteria > Neisseriales > Aquaspirillaceae > Aquaspirillum > Aquaspirillum soli. Next base: position 126,703 of record NZ_BAAGTM010000006.1, read on the forward strand.
ATTTTTAGGTAGTAAACCATTGACCATAAAGTCAAAATTGCCGCTACAACCATCAAACCATTCCCAAATAAAAAGGGATCAAGGCCCGGAATCAGCGGTTGTGCATACAGTAATAACAAAATAGCCACCATCTGAGCCGTGGTTTTCAACTTACCAATATATGCCACAGCCACGCTGCGATGTGCACCTAACTGTGCCATCCATTCGCGTAAGGCCGAAATCGTAATCTCACGGCCAATAATAATCATCGCCAACCATCCCGACGTTCGGCCCAACTCAACCAACAAGATCAATGCCGCTGCCACAATCAATTTGTCGGCAACAGGATCTAAAAAAGCACCGAAGGCCGAGGTTTGTCCCCACCGCCGAGCCAGAAAACCGTCTAACCAATCTGTTATTGCCGCAAGGGCAAAAATCAGCGCAGCGAGGGTGTTACGCATTTCCCCTGCCAATATCGGTTCAGGCCAATAAAACAGCGCCACAAAAACGGGGATCAGTGCAACGCGCAGCCAAGTTAAAAAGATCGGGACATTAAACGGCATGAAAATTCACAATTTTTAATTTAGGGTTGAGAAGAAAAAGAGGGTTGTCCATCGGGGTGTAGTGCAGCGTAAACGCGCTCGGCTAATTTACGGCTCATCCCTTCAACTTTGGCGATATCCTCAATACTCGCTGCCATCACCCCACGCAATCCACCAAAGTGCGCCAACAGCCGTTGCCGCCGCCGGCTGCCAATCCCCTCAATATCTTCGAGCTTGGATTGAACCCGCGCCTTATTGCGGCGTTGGCGGTGGCCGGTGATGGCAAAGCGGTGAGCTTCGTCGCGAATGGTTTGAATCAAATGCAGCGCAGCGTGATTGTTGCCCAATTGTACCGATTTCGCGGCATATTCTAATATCAGCGTTTCACAACCGGGCCGGCGTTCTTCCCCTTTTGCCACGCCGATGATCGGAATATGGCTCAGTCCTAGCTCTTCTAATACCTGCTTTGCCACATTCACTTGGCCTTGTCCACCATCAATCAGCACAATATCAGGTGTGGCAGCTTCGCCCGCTACGGTTTTTTCGTAACGGCGAAATAACACCTGCCGCATCGCCGCGTAGTCATCCCCACCGACAATTCCTTCAATATGATAGCGCCGGTATTGGCTGGGCTGCATGGCACCTTGGTCATACACCACACACGATGCCACCGTGGCCTCACCCTGCGTATGAGAAATGTCGAAACACTCGAGACGTTGCAGCGGCTCAATCCCACTGACTTCACTCAAGGCGGCCAAACGCAACCCTTGTTGTTGTGCCAAGAGATGGCGTTGGCTAAGAGCGAGTGTGGCATTTTTCTGTGACATTTCCAGCCATCGCTGCATTTCGCCCTGCTGTGGTTGCACCACCCGTACCGCTTTGTCGGCTTGCTGTGCTAATAAATTGATCACACTGACGTTGATCGAATATTCACAGATCAACAAGGGCGGCACAGGCTGTCCACTGTAATGCTGCAAAACAAAGGCTTCTAAAATGGCTTCAGGTTCCCATTGCTGGCTATTTTCTGGGAATAAGCTGCGATCACCGACATGCCTTCCTCCACGAATCATCACTAAATTGACACAAACTAGATCATGGCTTTGGGCGATGGTGATTACATCTGCATCGGTTGTGTTGGCGGTGCTGCTGACATATTGTGTATCTTGCAGTCTGGCTAAGGCTTGGATTTGGTCGCGCAATGCGGCGGCTTGTTCAAATTCCCACGCGGCACTGGCGGCTTGCATGTCTTTTTCTAAACTGGACAGCACATCGTGAGTGCGGCCTTGTAAAAAAGCGACAGCGCGTTGCACATCTTGTTGATATTGCGCTTGGCTGATGGCATCGACACATGGGCCAGAACACCGCTTGATTTGATACAGTAAACAAGGCCGTGAGCGATGATGAAACACAGTGTCTTCGCACGTTCGCAAGCGAAATACGCGTTGCAAAATATGAATTGCCTCGCGTACTGCTTGGCCGTTTGGGTAGGGGCCGAAGTATCGCCCTTGCTGTAATGCGCCACGATACAAACTAAGTTGTGGGTAGGCGTGGGGAGAAAATTGCAAGTAAGGATAGGATTTGTCGTCGCGGAATAAAATGTTGTACTTGGGCGCTAAGGACTTGATGAGATTGTTTTCAAGTACCAAAGCCTCGACTTCATTGCGTACAACCGTGGTTTCGATGGCGGCGATTTGTTTCACCATCAAAGCAATGCGAGGCGATAAATCACTTTTTTGGAAATATTGACTGACCCGCCGTTTAAGATCGATGGCCTTGCCGACATACAACACATCTCCGTTGCTATCGAGCATACGATACACACCGGGCAACGTGGGAAGATTGGCGAGAATAGGTTTTGCGTCGAACATAAAAGAAACCAAGCAGCCATCAAAGGCAAAATTGTACTGGGGATTTGATATTGAGCAATATCAATTTCCCTCTTAGCGCCGACATCGGTATAATGCGGCTTTGCCGCCAAAGGAAACGCCATGCGTATCGTTCAGAAAGCTTACACCTTCGACGACCTCCTGCTTGTTCCCGCTCACTCCAACGTTTTGCCTCGCGATGTGAGCTTATCTACCCAGCTAACCCGCCGTATCCGCCTGAATCTGCCTGTTGTCGCTGCTGCGATGGACACGGTGACTGAAGCCCGTTTGGCCATTGCTCTGGCACAAGAAGGCGGGATTGGTATTTTGCACAAAAACATGCCTGCTGCTCGTCAGGCGCTGGAAGTCTCGAAAGTTAAACGCCACGAATCAGGTGTGGTGAAAGATCCGATTACCATTAAGCCGGATATGTTGGTGCGCGATGTGATCGCCTTGGCGCGTGAGCACCGGATCTCGGGTTTGCCAGTGATTGAAAATGGCAAAGTGGTTGGGATTGTGACCAATCGCGATTTACGTTTCGAATCTCGCTATGACATGCCAGTGCGTTCGATCATGACGCCACAAGATAAACTGGTTACCGTGAAAGAAGGCGCTTCGTTAGATGAAGCGCGCGAATTGATGCACGCTAACCGCCTTGAGCGCGTGTTGGTCGTGAATGAAGCTTTTGAGTTAAAAGGCCTCATTACGGTGAAAGACATCATCAAAACCAGCGAAAAACCGTTGGCTTGCAAAGACAGCCACGGCCAATTGCGTGTGGGTGCTGCGGTCGGTGTGGGCGAAGGGACAGATGAGCGTGTTCGCTTGTTGGTCGAAGCCGGTGTCGATGTGATTGTGGTGGATACTGCCCACGGTCATAGCCAAGGGGTGTTAGATCGCGTGCGCTGGGTGAAACAAAACTTCCCACACGTTGATGTGATTGGCGGCAATATTGCCACCGCCGCCGCTGCGTTAGCCTTGGTGGAAGCCGGCGCTGATGGTGTGAAAGTCGGTATTGGCCCAGGCTCGATTTGTACCACGCGTATTGTTGCTGGTGTTGGTGTGCCGCAGTTGACGGCGGTTTCGAATGTCGCGACTGCGTTGGCAGAAACCGGCGTGCCGTTGATTGCTGATGGTGGCATTCGTTTCTCTGGTGATATTGCCAAGGCGATTGCTGCTGGGGCAAATTGTGTGATGTTGGGTGGTTTGTTGGCTGGGACTGAAGAAGCCCCCGGTGAGATTGAGTTATACCAAGGTCGTTCGTTCAAGAGCTATCGCGGCATGGGTTCGCTCGGTGCAATGCAGCAAGGTTCCAGTGATCGTTACTTCCAAGATAATGAAGGTAATGTCGATAAGTTGGTGCCGGAGGGGATTGAAGGCCGTGTACCGTACAAAGGTTCGGTGATTGCGGTGATTCATCAGTTGATGGGTGGCTTGCGTTCGTCGATGGGGTATTGTGGTTGCGCCTCTATTGATGATATGCGGACTAAGGCAGAGTTTGTTGAGATTACGTCAGCAGGTATGCGTGAATCGCATGTGCACGATGTGCAAATCACAAAAGAAGCACCAAACTATCGCTTGGATTGATATTGTTGCAATAACAATGACAGTAACGACGCCTCGCATGATTGCGGGGCGTTTTTTATTATTTTGTGGAGGGGACGTATGATTGTAATTCGTAATTATAAAGAATCAGATGTTCGTGCGCTTTGGGATATTCGCTTTAGAACAATTCGCGAAGTTAATATCAAGGATTACTCTAAGGAGCAAGTGGAGGCGTGGGCTCCAGCGTCATTCGATATCAAAGACTGGTCGGAAAAATTATCCAGATTATCTCCATTTATTGCTGAAATTGATGGCACCATAGTTGGTTATGCTGACCTTCAAGTTGATGGTTTGATTGATCACTTTTTTTGTCATTATCAATATCAGGGACAAGGGGTAGGTAGAGCTTTAATGGAGCATCTTTTTAAGGTAGGTACGAGCAAAGGGATTTATTGTTACTATTCTGCTGTTAGTATTACAGCAAAACCATTCTATGAAAAATTCGGTTTTTCAGTCAGTAGAGAACAACTTGTTGAAGTTCGAGGACAAATTTTTAAAAACTTTCTCATGACGAGAAGCTTATAGCTTATTTATTTGTTATTGTTTTTTGGTATTGAACATGAAAAGGATAATCGAAAAACTCTCTATTGATCCCTCTGGTTCTTGGGATACAGAAAATCACTTTCGGGCTATGGCTGCCGTTGGTGATCCACAGCGGGCGTTGGCTATCTTAGACCGATTAGATCAAGTTGATGAGCACCCAAGTTTATTAGATGGAGAGACTTCGAAGTAGAAACGGTAATTTGCTTGTTGATAAGCAATACTAGGACGCGAAAAAGCCAGCATAAGTGCTGGCTGGTCTTTATATTCATTTGGTGGAGGTAAGCGGGATCGAACCGCTGACCTCTTGCATGCCATGCAAGCGCTCTCCCAGCTGAGCTATACCCCCACTGAATTTGACTTTTTAAGTGGCGTCCCCACGGGGATTCGAACCCCGGTTATCGCCGTGAAAGGGCGGTGTCCTAGGCCTCTAGACGATGGGGACGTACTTTTGACAGTAAGTCTTTGGTGGAGCTAAGCGGGATCGAACCGCTGACCTCTTGCATGCCATGCAAGCGCTCTCCCAGCTGAGCTATAGCCCCAATTTGGCCTTTCGCGTAACTGCTGGGCTACGCGAAGTGGGGCGAACTATAGAGTATGTTTTGGCCTTTGTAAAGGGCTTTTTTGTTAAAGCATAAATCTTTTACTTGGCTGGGGTATACTGACAAGCTTTTTCCATAACCAATCACTGCAAAGATTGCCTGATGGCTGCTCCGTCGCATTACGAAAACTTTCCTGTAGGTTCATTGCTGTTGCCCCGACGCATCCGCCCTGCGGTTCATGCAATCTACCACTTTGCCCGATACGCAGACGACATTGCTGACGAGGGGGAGTTTGATGTTCAAACTCGGCTTGATGGGTTGCAAGACTGTCGTAACAAACTCTGTGCCATCGAAGCCGGCGATCCTTTCCTGCATGATGCGATTTTTGGGCCGTTGGCAGCAGCGATACAACAACATGGTTTACCGTTTTCCCATTTTTACGACTTGCTCGATGCGTTTGAACAGGATGTCACCGTTTCGCGTTACGAAACATTTGCTGATGTTGTGGCGTATTGCCGCAAGTCTGCCAATCCGGTCGGACGTTTAATGCTGCATTTGTTCGGTGAGCACGATCGGCGCGCACTGGCCATGAGCGATGGGATTTGTACGGCATTACAGCTTGCCAACTTTTTGCAAGACGTTGCGGTTGATTGGCAGAAAGGGCGGGTGTATTTGCCGCAAGAAGAACTGCGACGCTATCGCGTGACAGAAACACAAATTGCTAACCAAGATTGTAGTGGTTTGTGGGAAATGATGATGCGGGCTCAGGTTAAACGTGCTCGTGATATGTTGGGCGCAGGGGCGCCTTTGGCAAAGCAATTACCCGGTCGTTTTGGCTTTGAGTTGCGTTTGATTGTGATGGGTGGAGAAACCATACTCCGTAAGATCCACCGTGCCGGAGGAGATGTGTTTAGCCAGCGTATTCGCCTAGAAAAACGCGATTGGTTATATATGTTCTACCGTGCGCTACGTGCTAATTGATGTTTGAAATAAGGATAGTCGAGTGACGCCTGACGAATATTGCCAAGACCGTGCTGCAAAAAGCGGTTCGAGCTTTTATTACAGTTTTCGTTTTCTACCAGAACAACGTCGGCGGGCGATTACTGCGCTATATGCTTTTTGCCGTGAAGTCGATGATGTCGTGGATGAGTGCATGGATGAAAATGTGGCGCATACCAAATTGGCTTGGTGGCGTTCCGAGGTCGATAAAATCTATGCCTCGTGTCCTGAGCATCCGGTAGGTAGAGCGTTATTGCCGCATGTCAGTACCTATGATCTGCCGCAGGGTCTATTGCATGAAATCATTGATGGCATGGAAATGGATTTACAGCAGGCACGCTATAACAGCTTCAAAGATCTACAACTCTATTGCCATCGGGTGGCTGGTGTTGTTGGCCAGTTGGCCGCCCAAATTTTTGGCTATCAAGACCACCGCACTTTGAAATATGCACACACTCTAGGCTTGGCCTTCCAACTGACCAATATTATTCGTGATGTCGGAGAAGATGCGCGCCGTGGGCGGATTTATCTTCCTGTGGAAGATTTGCAACGCTTTCAAGTGCCAGCAAGTGATGTGCTCAATTATCGAGAAACCCCAGCCTTTCGTGAGCTGATGTTGTTTCAAATTGAACGTGCAGAACAATACTATCAACAAGCGCTCGACTTGTTACCTAAGGTTGATCGAAAAACACAGCGCCCCGGCTTGATGATGGCGGCGATCTATCGGGCGACTTTGGAAGAAATCCGCCGTGATGGACCAGAAAAAGTGCTCAATCAGCGCTTGAGTTTAACCCCGATTCGAAAACTCTGGTTGGCATGGAAAACGTCCGTATTGCCGTAATCGGTGGGGGATGGGCAGGTATCAGCGCAGCGGCTACCCTCTTGCAACACGCTTCTCGTCCCTTGCATATCACCCTGTTTGAAGCGGGTAAGCAGTTAGGGGGACGTGCACGCAGTGTGCAGCTGGATCAATATGTGCTGGATAATGGCCAACATATATTGATGGGAGCTTATCAAGACACTTTGCAGCTCTGGCGACAGCTTAGCGTGGTGGAGCATGATGTTGTGCGCCGTCAGCCTTTTTGCTTGCAGGTCGTGCAGGGTCAACACACCGTTCTCAACTATCAATTGGCCGCATCAGGGCCCCATTGGTGGCGTTTGTTATCAGCAGGACTGCGTGTTCAGGGGGTATCGTTACGCGAACGTTGGGCGTTGGTGCGCGCAATGACAGCTTTGTTGACCCAACCTATCTTGCCACAGACGACGGTGGCGCAATGGTTGGGACAGACCAAGCAAAGTGACTGCCTGATTCGTAAGTTGTGGGAGCCGTTAGTGCTAGCGGCTTTAAATACGCCGTTAACCACGGCTTCCATGTCGGTGTTTGCACAAGTATTACGTGATAGCGTGTTAAGTGGTGCTGGCGCGAGTGATTTGTTGTTGCCTATCCAACCCTTGGCAGCATTGTTAGCTTTGCCAGCATTATCATTTTTGCAACAAAACGGTGTAAGCTGTTGTCTACAACGGCGAGTAAAACAGGTGGAACCTGTCGAAAAAGGTGTTTTAGTTGATGGCGTTTTCTATCATGCAGTGATTGTAGCGACTGCGCCGCAACATACGGCAGCCTTATTTACACAACCGCTGCCAGATTGGCCACAGTGGGACTATCATCCCATCGCAACGGTTTACTGTCGTTATGCCCAACAGGTTAAATTGCCATATCCGATGGTAGGTATTGCCGGCGGTTTGGGGCAATGGGTGTTTGATCGACAGTCGCTGTATGGCGAAAATGGCATGATAGCGGTGGTCATCAGTGGCCCGGGTGAGCATCTAACTTGGTCTCATGTTGAGCTAATAGATCGAGTCACGACAGAAATCTCAGCCTGTTTTGCGGCACCACAACCGCTGTGGGCGCGGGTTGTGATAGAAAAGCGCGCGACTTTTGCCTGTGTGGCAGGTCGTGAGCAACCACAATCTAGACCGTGGCCTCAAATTTACTTGGCCGGCGATTATTTAATCGCCGATTATCCTGCAACCTTGGAAAGTGCCGTGCGTTCAGGCAAACTGGCTGCAACCCAATTGCTTAATCAATATCAATAAAAGTGATGAAAATGAGTTTTTCCCTCCCTGATGCCGAAAGTTTGCGTGGGCGTGTCATTTTAGTAACGGGTGCCAGTCAGGGTTTAGGCCGTACTGTGGCATTGGCAGCGGCACAACATGGTGCCACCGTCGTGTTGTTGGCACGCAGTGTCCGTAAACTTGAGAAAGTTTATGATGAAATTGTGGCCCAAGGTGGCCCAGAGCCGGTTGCAATCCCACTGGACTTATTAACGGCAGAAGAAGCCCAATTCAACGACCTTGCCCTGCAAATTCACAAGGTGTTAGGTCGTCTGGATGGCATCGTCCATTGCGCTGCACACTTTTATGCTTCTTCACCCTTGATCAATCAAACGGTGGAAGAATGGGTCAACCAATACCGAATTAACACCGTTGCCCCCTTCGCGCTCACTCGTGCTTGTGCGCCGTTATTGTTCCGTGCTGAAGATGCTTCAGTGATCTTAGTGAGTGAGACCCATGCGGTACACCCGGGGCCATTCTGGGGTGGGTTTGGCGCGTCGAAATGTGCGTTGTCACATTTAGCTCAAGTTGCAACACAAGAATGGGACGCCTTCCCTCAAGTGCGGATCAATGTCTTGGTGCCGGGGCCTGTTGCCTCACCGCAGCGCACGCGCACGCATCCCGGTGAAACAAAAACACACCTGCCAACTTTAGAAAGCTTAGTACCGGCTTTCTTATTCTGGTTGGGGCCAGCAAGTCGTGGCCGCAGCGGTGAAGTGATCGAACTCAATCCTTGATTTTATAACGCGGAGACCGCCCACATGCGTCATCTATCCTCTATGTTGTTAGCGACGGTACTGATTACCCCGCTAACAGGTTGTGATTGGGTCATGAATGTGTCTGGCCTCAATAGTGAAGCTCATAAGGCAATTGGCGCCTCATGTCGGCAAACAGGTCGTTCATTAGAAGAGTGTTTCCAACGTAATCCACAGGCCGATCGTGCACAGGTCTTCGCTGGTTGGAAAGAAATGAACGAGTACATGACAAAAAATAAGCTTGATACGCTAACACCACCGCCTGATTTGCCCTCTCCTGAAGAATTAGAGAAGAAGCGCAAAGAAGAGGAAGAAGCCAAGAAAAAAGCCGCTAGTTTAGGGCCAGATGGAAAGCCCGACCCTGAAGTAGAAGCGGTATTGCGTTCTTTAGGCGATAAGCATAGTGATGCCCGTGATGTTGCCGATAATGCGGTCGAAAAAGACTTACATAAGGTTATGGACATCATCAACGATGCGAGCCCACCACCAACGAACCCAATCCCCGGTATCAATAGCTAATGGTAAAAGCAGCAAAAACCGTTTTCGTCTGTGAAGAATGCGGTGGGCAAGTCAGTAAATGGCAAGGGCAGTGCCCACACTGCCAAGCTTGGAACAGCTTATCCGAGCAAACCATTGCCCCCGCAGTACAAACACCGGCGCGTTTTGCCGCTTTGGCTGTTACGCACGGCAAAGTACAAACACTGTCAGAAGTCAGCGCGGAAGAGGCGCCCCGTTTCTCAACCTCGATTGATGAGTTTGATCGTGCTTTGGGTGGTGGTTTGGTGCGTGGTGCCGTGGTGTTGATCGGCGGTGATCCCGGCATTGGTAAGTCCACCTTGTTGCTGCAAACCCTTGCTGCAATCGGCAGTCAACGCTCAGTGTTGTATGTCACTGGCGAAGAATCACCACAGCAAATTGCCTTGCGTGCACAACGATTGGCAGTGTCGGCTGATAGTGTGCGCTTATTGGCAGAAATTCGAACTGAACAGATTTTGGCTTGCTTACAACAAGAGCAGCCACAAGTTGTTGTCATCGATTCGATTCAAACGGTTTACACCGAAACTCTTTCCTCTGCCCCTGGCTCAGTTTCTCAAGTCCGAGAATGTGCGGCACAACTGACCCGTTACGCCAAAAGTACCGGCTGCACCATGATTTTGGTGGGCCATGTAACAAAAGAAGGTGCGTTGGCAGGGCCTCGGGTGTTAGAACATATTGTTGATTCAGTCCTCTATTTTGAAGGGGATACCCACTCTAATTTCCGCATGATTCGTGCAGTGAAAAATCGCTTTGGTGCGGTGAACGAGCTCGGCGTATTTGCCATGACTGAACGGGGTTTACGAGGGGTGTCGAATCCTTCGGCCATGTTCCTATCAAGTCATCGAGATGATGTACCCGGCTCGTGTGTGTTGGTCACTCAAGAAGGAACTCGTCCACTATTAGTTGAAATTCAAGCCTTAGTGGATGAAGCACATGCACCACAACCACGGCGATTAACGGTAGGGCTAGAACAAAATCGGTTAGCAATGTTATTGGCGGTGTTACATCGTCATGGTGGTGTTGCTTGTTTTGACCGCGACGTTTTTATCAACGCTGTCGGCGGTGTGCGAATCAGTGAACCTGCTTCCGATTTAGCTGTGTTGCTCGCCATTGTGTCTTCACTGCGAGATAAAGCTTTACCAGAAAAAATGGTGGTCTTTGGTGAGGTAGGGCTTGGCGGTGAGGTAAGACCGGTGGCGCGTGGCCAAGAACGGCTACGTGAAGCAGCAAAACTTGGCTTTACTCGGGCGATTATCCCAACCGCCAACCGACCAAAACAAAGCATTGAGGGTATGACTCTGGTGAACGTAGATCGTTTGGATCAAGCTTTAGCCGCCTGCCGAGAATTTTCTTAATTTAAATTTTTTAAAAATCAGTGTGTTATTCAATTTTCTAAAGTTTTTGTGAGTGTAGGTGTTGACGATGGTTGGTGGAGTGGGTATAGTTCGCTTCCTCGCTGCAACACAGCAGCAGCAAACAGCGTTTAGTTGTTTGATCGATCTTTAACAGAATACAACCGATAGGTGTAAGCGCTTGGACATCAAGTGCTTGCACAACA
>NZ_BAAGTM010000007.1:0-127080 GCF_054781915.1 Aquaspirillum soli
GCTTCAACCGCGCCAGTGTCCACTTCGACAAACGCACCTACACCCTCAAAGGCAAGACCGTCTCGCTCTATACCCTCGATGGGCGTATCACCGTGCCGTTGCGTCTCGGCGAACACCAGCGCCGCATTCTCGAATCCGGCCAGCCGAAGGAGGCGGAGCTGGTCTTGCGCAACGGGCAATGGTTTTTCAACCTCGTCGTCGAGCAGGGCGACGTTGAACCCGTGGCATCCGGCCCTGTGATGGGTGTGGATGTCGGAGAAAACAACCTCGCTGCCCATAGCTTGGGCAAGGTCTTCGGCGGCGAGCATCTGCGCGACAAGCGCGACCGTTACCTTGCCCTGCGCCGTCGCCTTCAGTCCAACGGCAGCCAGAGCGCGAGACAAAAGCTCCGGCAGGTCTCCGGCAAAGAGGCGCGGCGTGTGAAGCACATCAACCACGAAACGAGCAAGGCCATTGTTCAGGCGGCGATCCAAACCGGTGTTGCCAAGATTACGATGGAAGACCTGACGCACATTCGCTCTCGCATCAAGGCGGGCAAACGCATGCGTGGCCGTCTGCACCGCTGGGCGTGGCGGCAGTTGCAAACCTTCGTCGAATACAAGGCCAAGGCAGCAGGCATCGCGGTCGAGTACGTCAACCCGGCCTACACCAGCCAGACCTGCTCGTGCTGTGGAGGATTGGGGAAGCGCTCGAAACATCGTTTCGAGTGCCCTCACTGTGGTCTGCGGGCGCACAGCGACTTGAATGCAAGTCGGAATCTTGCCCGGATCGGCAGCGGTGCCCCGCTGTCGAGGGCGGCTGTAAATACGCCTGATGTTGGGAGTGTCGATATGGGTAACCATGTCTGCGCTTCACAATAAAGCCTGCGACTTCAGTCGCGGGTTATTTACCTGCTTGTTGCGTTGACATCAACAAACTACGGCATGGCATTAAGATGCTGAAGGAAATTAGGGATGAATGTCGTCAGAGGGGAGGTGGCTAGAGTGAATTCGGGCTGATTTGGGCGAGGCGTGTTTGGTGGTGTTGCAACAAGCGGGCGGCATTGTTGGCTTAAGCTGCCTCATCATGATAGATGAGGCAGTATTTGCTCAGTCAATTACTGTGCCAATACCCATTTCACTAGGGTTTTAGCATCAGCTTCGCTGACGTTGTTAGCTGGCATTGGAATTTGGCCCCAAGTGCCTACGCCACCTTTGATCACTTTCTGAACCAGTTTGGCTTCAGCGTCTTTCTGACCTTTGTATTTGGCTGCCACTTCTTTGTAGCTTGGGCCCACCACTTTCTTATCCACTGCGTGACAGGACATACAGGCTTTTTGCTGTGCCAGTTGCAGATTGGCAAAAGCAGGGGCAGCAGCAAAACTTGCGCTCAGGGCAGCAGCAATCAGCATTGCTTTTTTCATTTTTGAATTCTCCATAAACAAGGAAGATCACCATCGAGCGCTAAGCTTGGCGCTTTTTGCCCGATGATGTTTTGCGTTAACGCAACGTGTTGCCATCAGGATAACACTCGCGTTAACAAATTGAACACGCTCTGTTCAATCCATGCCACTGGTAGCATTAAGATCACTTGAATCAGCAATAACAATGCCAGTGGAGACAAATCAACACCGCCAACATTCAAGCGGCGAAAAGGCTGTAGAAACGGGGCGGTAAGACGATCGAGCAACGGGGCCAGCGGATTATAAGGACTGACCCAAGACAGAATCGCTTGCACAATGACTGCCCCCATCAATAGATGCAGTGAAGCCCGAAACAGTTCCAGAATCGACAATAAAGCCACACCTAGCCAAGTGGGGGGGGCGGTGAAGTTAAAGGGATAAGGCGACAACACCAATAACACCGATGTTGAACACAGCGATACCAACAGCGCCAGTAACAACGTTGCGCTGTCATAGTGTTTGATACTGGGCACCCAACGTCGCAATGGTAAGACGGCAAAATTGGTGAGGGAAACGACAAATTGTGCCAGTGGGTGTTGAAAAGGGGCGCGCACGAGCTGTAAATAAAAGCGCAACAACACCACCAAAACAAACAAATCGCTGACCGTTTTGAACAAAAAACGCAGGGTTTCCAGCAGCATCAGTGGTTTTCCTGATTGAGTAATTGACCTAATTCTTCCGAACGGGCGCGGCAATCTGCCACACCAGCCATCAGGGCGTGTTTTACCCCTTCTTGGTCAAAGCGTAGGATGGCCCGCTCGGTCGTACCCCCTTTTGAAGTGACATTGGCACGTAGATGAGCAGGGTCTTCTCCGCTGACACGGGCGAGTTTAACCGCTCCTTCAAATGTCGCCAGTGCCAATTCGCGGGCCTCGGCTTCGACAAAGCCTTGTGCTAATGCTGCATCGCGCAGGGCCTCAATTAAATAAAACACATAAGCCGGCCCACTGCCAGAAATCGCGGTGATGGCATCCATCGCTTTTTCATCTGCAACCCATTGCGTCGAGCCAACTGCATCCATGATTTGTGTGGCGGTTGTACGGTCGCGAAGGCTTAGCGTGTCCTCGGCAAATAAACCTGAGATACCGAGGCCAACCAGTGCTGGGGTATTGGGCATGACCCGCACAATCCGCTGATGTCCTTCTAACCAACGGCTTAATGTTGCGACGCCCACACCCGCTGCAATGGATAGCACCAACGCCCCGTTTAACCGAGGGGCAATCTGTTGACAGACTTCTTTTAATTGCTGTGGCTTGACCGCCAAAATCACCACTTCTTGAGCGTCAAACTGTGTTGGTAAGGTGGCTGTGGCTGCAATGCGAAAGTGGGTAATCAATTCGGTGCACTTCGCCACATTGGGCTCAACCACCCGAATTTGGGTGTCTGCCAATTTCACCAAGCCACCGATAATGGCAGTTGCCATATTACCGCCACCGATAAATGTAATGTTCATAGAATCTCCGCGAGGAAACCCCTGACTTGAGTCAGGGGAGGAATTGCGCTATCGTCAGTACGTCGCCCGTATCCCTCTCGTGGCATGGCGGCAAAGCCGAATAACGGGGGATTGCACAAACTGCCGTTTGTGCAACCGGCCTTGTAAATGTCCGGAATGTGGCGGGTTTTCCTGACCATAAAGCTTCTGTCTTTAGACGGGAGTTGATTTACTGCAAATTATCCTTCCCGTTGAGACGATGGCCGTGCACCAAACAAGGCGCTGCCCACTCTCACCATGGTCGAGCCATGTGCTACGGCCAGTTCGATATCGGCAGACATCCCCATCGAAAGGGTGTCGAATGTTAGACCTTGTTGCTGCAATTCTACAAATAACTGTTGTAAACAGTGAAACTGTGCCGCCAATGCCGATTCATCTGTTGTGGCTTCTGGAATGCACATCAAACCGCGTAAGCGCAGCTTGGGTAGGGCGGCGATGGCCTGTGCTAATGCCAATGTTTGTGCTGGATCGACGCCGCTTTTCGATGCTTCACCACTGACGTTGACCTGAAGACAGACGTTTAACGGTGGTAATACCGCTGGACGTTGTTCGGACAAGCGTTGGGCGATTTTTAGCCGATCGACAGAATGAATCCAACTGGCCAACTCTGCTACATGGCGGGTTTTATTACTCTGTAATGGGCCAATAAAATGCCATTCTATCGCCAAATCGGCGAGCGCTTGCTGTTTGTCCAGCCACTCTTGCACATAGTTTTCACCAAAGGCGGTTTGGCCAGCGGCAAAAGCCTGCCGTAATCGATCTGCGCTCACAGTTTTGCTAACTGCCAGCAATCGCACACTGTGGGCAGGGCGCTGGGCTGCTTGTTCTGCTTGGCGTAGACGGTGTTGGATGGTGTGTAACGAAAGGGTGAGGTTTTCTGTCATCATCAATTTCTGTTAAATATGCCTGTTGCGATAAGGGAGGCGCTGTCGTGTTGTTATCTGAATTGTTGGCATTTGCCTATCAACACAAGGCATCGGATATCCATTTAGTCAGTGGTTCGGTACCGATTTTACGGATTGGCGGGGTATTACATCCCCTCGATATGCCGATAGTGACGGCAGAAGCATTATTGACCATTCTAAACCGAGAGCCTGCTATTGCGCCCTATCTCAGCGCGTTAGGCGAACACGAACAGGATTTCGCCCTCTCTTTTCCTGAGCTGGGTCGCGTGCGCTTTAATATTTTTTTACAACAGCATGGCGTATCCTGTGCCATGCGGCTTTTGCCTAAACAACTCCCGACTTTGGCCGATTTGGGGGTGCCTGATGCGTTATTGGCCTGTTGTGTACGACAACAAGGCTTGATTTTAGTCACTGGGGCGACCGGATCGGGGAAATCCACCACGTTGGCCGCTTTGGTGCAATACATCAACCACACGCAACCTCGGCATATTGTGACGTTAGAAGATCCGATTGAATGGATACACAGTGCGAAATATGCCCTGATTCAACAGCGAGAGATTGGCAGACATAGCCCCTCTTTTGCACACGCTTTGCGTGCTGCTTTACGACAAGATCCCGATGTTTTGTTAATCGGGGAATTGCGTGATCTAGAAGTCATGCGATTGGCACTCACGGCAGCAGAAACCGGACATTTGGTGTTGGCAACATTGCATACCGGCTCAGCCGTCAGTGCAGTAGATCGCCTGCTTGATAGTTTTCCTGCTGCTGAACGCGACATGGCGGCGGCGATATTGGCCGATACCTTATTAGCGGTGGTAGCACAAACCTTATTGCCAACGGTGGTAGAAGGCCAACGTCGCGCTGTGTTTGAATTATTGCTATCTACCCCCGCTGTCAAAAACTTAATTCGGGAACGCAATAGTGCGCAATTGCTCTCGGTCTTACAAACAGGACAAGCCCAAGGTATGCAAACCCTGATGCAAGATACGCAACGACTTTATGATGCAGGTGTGATTGAGCGCACCGCATGGCTTTCGGTAAAAAACAGGTTATGAAAAATGATTATTGGGAGCGGTGTTCCGCTTGGTGGTTAGGTAGCCGAGATAAACCGTTTGAATATACCCATCACGCCCTGCTACTGGTCGGTATCGGTTTGCATCTGGTTGCCGCGGTGTTCAATTTGGCTTTGGAAACAGCCGAGGCCAACTATGCGATATCAATGTTGTTGTTGGTGCCCCTGTATCTATTTTTTTGGTATCAGTCCCGTTGGTGCGGCCGTTTTCAGATCATGGCGGTGGCGTTTAATTTTCTATTTGTGTTGTTCAATCTACCCCTGAATTGGTTTTTTAACGGTGGTTCCGCTGGCCCGACGCTGATGTTTTATTTGATCGGTTTGGTTTATATCACGGTGGTACTGCGTAGCTTGGGACGGGTACAACGGGCGTTACAGCTATTATTTTTATTGGTACCTGTGCTGTTGTTATTGGTCGAACAGCAATACCCGACATGGGTGTATCCCTATCCGAATGAACAAGTGCGGCAGTGGGATTTGGTGTTTAGCTATTTTGTCACGGCGGTGTGCGTGCTGATTTTGGTGAATAACTATGGCCGACGTTATCAGCTCGAACGTGACCGTGCCACCGCGCTGGCTGAACAGCTCCGGCTGTTAGCGGAACGCGATACTTTAACTGGTTTGTTTAATCGCCGCGCTATGGAACAATCTTATCAAGCTTGGCAAGGCCAGCCCTTTTGTGTGGCTTTGATGGATTTAGACCATTTTAAGCGGCTAAACGACACGTTTGGTCATGCTTATGGCGATGAGGTCTTAAAACGCTTTGCTGAGTTGGCGCAGAAAGTCGCGACTCCGCTGCAAGCCGTGGCCGGACGACACGGCGGTGAAGAATTTGTGTTGTTGGTGCCGGGGGACCTTGCTGTTGCCGAGCAATGTTTAATTCAATTGCGACAACAGCTGTATGCGATTGATTTGCTACACGGTGTTGTCACCTTCAGTGGTGGGATTGTGTCCGTACAGGAAGGCGAGTCATTAGACCACGCGCTACACCGCGCTGATTTGTTGTTGTATGCGGCAAAAGAACAAGGCCGTGATCGGGTGTTGATAGAAACGCTCTCCCCTCACACGGCCCCACGGCAAGAAGAATCGGAAGCCTCGATGGTGTAACTTACACCGTTTCTGGCAAACGGAAACGGGCCAATTGCTGGCGCAAGGTGCTCACACTGTCGTTTAACGATTGTGCTGCCGAAGCGGATTGTGTGGCTGCAGCGCTGTTTTGTTCAGAAACCGCGGCTAATGATTCAACATTGCTGCCAATATGGCGACTGGTCGCCGACTGAGTTTGTAATGCTTCGGTCAAGGCATTTAATTCGCGTCGTGCTACAACTGCACCATCGCGCAATTCGCTTAAGGGTTTTACCAAACCGCTAATTAGCGATACCCCAAAACTGACCAACTTTTCACCCTGCAATAAATTATCTGCTGCACGTCGGGTTTGTTCCTGTACCCAAGCGATGGTTTGGCTAATGTCAGTGGTGGCAATGCGAGTTTTCTCTGCCAGTTGCCGAACCTCATCCGCTACCACAGCAAACCCTCGCCCCTGTTCTCCTGCTCGTGCAGCTTCAATCGAAGCATTTAAAGCCAATAAATTGGTTTGTTCCGCTACTGCAGCAATGGTTTGCACAATGCGGCTGATTTCATCGGTACGTGCTGCCAAGTGTGAGACATCCTCAGCTGAACTTTGAATCGCTTGCACCATGTTTTGGATTTCTTGTGCGGCTTGTACGATGACTTTATCGCTGCTGCTGGCTAATTGCTGTGCCGATTCTGAGGCCTGTAGGGCTTGATTAGCGTTACCGGCAATTTGGGCAATACTTGTGAGCATTTCTTCGACAGATGCAGCAATGCTGGCTGATGACTCGCTTTGCACTTCGGTGGCAGAGGCAATTTGTTGTGAGGCGGTGGCCACTTCTTCTGCCACTCGATTGACGCTATCCCCTTCTTTCACGATCACCGCAAAGCTATGGCTGATGGTATCCAGTAGGTGGTTAAATGCTTGTGCAGTACGGGCAATTTCGTCTTGGCCTTTGATTTGACAACGCCGCGTTAAATCAAGGTCTTGGCTGCTGTTTTCCGCCGTGGTGCGCATTGCATTCAGCGGGCGCAGAATGGTACGGATAATCCATTGCGCCAAAAGAATAAACCCCGCTGTGGCCAATAAACCAAACCACAGAATAGCCTGACTGTTTTGTTGCAGGGTGTCGACCAATGCCGCTTCATTTTCATTGGCGATACGGTTGGTCATCTCTAATAGGGTTTCTAACTCACGTTCTAGCTGCTGCATCAACGGTGCCATCTCAGCCA
The DNA here is from genome assembly GCF_054781915.1 of Aquaspirillum soli. Taxonomy (NCBI): domain Bacteria; kingdom Pseudomonadati; phylum Pseudomonadota; class Betaproteobacteria; order Neisseriales; family Aquaspirillaceae; genus Aquaspirillum; species Aquaspirillum soli. Next base: position 7,215 of record NZ_BAAGTM010000007.1, read on the forward strand.
ACCCTGCCCGATATTGGTCGAGTACCGACGCGGTGACTTCCGGCACCGCTAAGAGCTGGTCAAGTTGTTGTGATCGCTGTTGCCATTGTTGCCAGAGTGGTTCAATTTTGGCCCATTGCGCCCGTGTTTTTTCTCCACGTGCTAAAGCCAAGTAACGGGTTTTACTCTGCTCAAGGTTTTGCCACAGTTGTTGTGTGAGTTGTCGGGTATGTTTCACCCGCTCAGGTTCCGGAATAAAGCCATCGGTTAACAGTTGATATTGTGCCAACTCAATCGCCAAGCGCTGTTTATTTAAATTTGCCACACCTTGCACTGCTGGCAGGTGTAAATCCACCACCAGTTTCATGCCTTCTGTGCTGAGCCGCATACCGGATAGGCCCAACAAACCCACTAAACCCATGGCGCCTATTGCTAACAGTGCAAGGGCAAATAGGCGTAAGCGCACACTCATCCCTGTGCTCCCTCGTGATGTAATTGTTCGGTTTGTGTTGGAGACCAGTTTTCTTCGATGTTTTCTAAGAGCTCACTGAGGGCCGATTCGCATTGTTTTAGGCGTTGGCAGGCGGCGTTTAACTCATGGCAGATCGCATTGGCAATCGAGGAGGATTGAGGGGAGAACATCATGGTTTTCCTTCAATGTCTGGCCAAAGATGTCAAGCAATTTACGGTTTGATGTTTACAGGAATAATCATGTTTTATGCATTTTTTGTTGCGATGCAACTATAGGATCATCGGCCAGCAAAATCGTTATAACCAAAATATATTTTTTGTATTGCAAAATAATATTTCAAGTAATAAAGAGGCACAGGTATAGTCGCGTTCATTGTGAATCACTCAGGATGCCAGACCATGAAAGCCTTTATCAGCAAAACCGTGTTAGCGCTTAGCCTTGCTTTATCGGGAACGGCGTTTGCCAATACCTCGATTCTGAATGTCAGCTACGACGTTATGCGAGATTTTTATAAAGACCTCAATCCAGCATTCCAAAAGTCTTACAAGGCCCAGACCGGACAAGATATTGCTGTGCAACAGTCACACGGTGGTTCCAGTAAACAGGCCATGAGTGTGGTGAGTGGATTAGAAGCCGACGTCATCACCATGAACCAAGCACCGGATATTGACTTATTGGCTGAGCGTGGCGCTTTGGTGCCAAAAAACTGGCAGCAACGCCTGCCTGACAATGCAGCGCCCTTTACGTCAACCATGATCTTCTTGGTTCGCAAGGGCAATCCAAAACAAATCAAAGATTGGAACGACCTGACTAAACCAGGCGTGGCAGTGATTATTCCGAATCCAAAAATCACGGGTAATGGTCGCTACACCTATTTGGCAGCATGGGGTCAGGCACAAAAAGCCGGTGGTGAAGCCAAGGCCCGTCAGTATGTGGAGTCGTTATTCAAAAACGTGCCGGTGTTAGATGCTGGGGGGCGTGCTGCAACCACCACCTTTATGCAACGCAATATCGGTGATGTCTTAGTGACATTTGAAAATGAAGCCGAAATGGTGGCGCGTGAGTTTGGACGTGGCAGTTTTGATGTAATTTATCCGACGGTATCAATTCTGGCCGAAAGTCCGGTCAGCGTGGTTGACAAAGTGGTGGATAAAAAAGGCACTCGTAAAGTGGCTGAGGATTATTTGAAATTCCTGTGGTCACCAGAAGGACAAGAAATTGCTGCACAAAACTATCTGCGTCCACGCAATGCACAAGTGTTAGCAAAGTACAGCAAACAGTTCCCAACGATTAAAACCTTTACCGTGGAAGAAACCTTCGGTTCGTGGAAAAAAGCGATGGATACCCACTTCAAAGACGGTGGTGTGTTCGATCAAATCTACGCCAAGCGTTAATCGTGTCGGGCTGCCCATCCAATCCGTGATAGGCAGCCTGCTCCAACGAGGTTTTGCTTAAAGCAGCGTTCAGATGAATTTATTCAATAAAAAACACAGCGTTTTACCCGGCTTTGGTTTGGGCTTGGGTTATACCCTGTTTTGGTTGTGCTTAATTGTGTTGTTGCCGCTGTTGGCTTTGGTGCTGAAAAGCAGCGAGCTAGGCTGGCAGGGATTTTGGGAAACGGTTTCGACTGATCGTGTCATTGCTTCGTTGAAACTGTCCTTTGGTGCGTCGTTAGTGGCAGCGTTAATCAATGCCTTTTTTGGTTTTTTGGTCGCGTGGGTGTTGGTGCGTTATTCCTTCCCCGGCAAGCGCTTTGTTGATGCATTGGTAGATTTGCCCTTTGCCTTGCCCACTGCGGTGGCGGGGATTGCCTTGACCACACTGTATGCGCCAAACGGTTGGTTTGGTCAGTATTTAGAGCCTTTAGGGATTAAAGTCGCTTTTACCCCGATTGGGATTATGGTGGCACTGACCTTTATTGGCTTGCCGTTTGTGGTGCGGACAGTGCAGCCGGTATTGCAGGATTTAGAAGCAGAATTAGAAGAAGCGGCGACCTGTCTTGGTGCCAATCGGTGGCAAATTTTTCAGCGGGTGATTTTTCCTGCCACGCTGCCGGCGTTGCTCACTGGCTTTACCTTGGCCCTAGCACGCGCAACTGGTGAATTTGGTTCGGTGATCTTTATCGCTGGCAATATCCCGATGGTGTCAGAAATTACCCCCTTGCTGATTATTGGTAAGTTGGAGCAATACGACTACCTCGGTGCCACAGCGATTGCGGTCGTGATGTTGATGATTTCGTTTGTGATGCTGTTACTCATCAATGGCATCCAGTGGTGGGCAGGACGTCGCCACGGTATTCGTTAAGGAAAAAAGCGATGGCACTGGCAACCAATCAAACCGAGCGCACTGCCGCGACAACTGAATCTGTTGTGGTGCGCTATGTGCTAACTGGTTTTGCATTAGTTTTTCTGACTTTATTTTTATTTGTGCCGCTGGTTTCTGTGTTTTGGGAAGCCTTGGCCAAAGGCTGGGATTTATACCTCGCAGCCCTAACCGATCCTGAAGCCGTCAATGCCATTAAGCTGACATTGATTACTGCCTTAATCGCAGTGCCGCTGAATTTGGTCTTTGGTGTTGCCGCCGCGTGGGCAATTGCTCGTTTTGAGTTCCGTGGTAAGGCGCTGCTGACAACTTTAATCGATTTGCCCTTCTCGATCTCGCCGGTGGTGGCTGGCTTGATTTATGTGTTGCTGTTTGGGGCGCAAGGCTGGTTAGGCCCGTGGCTTGCTGAGCATGATATTAAAATTATCTTTGCCATCCCCGGCATTGTATTGGCTACTGTGTTTGTGACTTTCCCCTTTGTTGCGCGTGAGCTAATTCCTCTGATGCAGGCACAAGGGGCCGACGAGGAACAAGCCGCTTTGGTCTTAGGGGCCTCTGGCTGGCAGACCTTTTGGCGTGTGACACTGCCAAATATCAAGTGGGGTCTGTTATATGGCGTGATTTTATGTAATGCCCGTGCAATGGGTGAGTTTGGCGCAGTGAGTGTGGTCTCGGGACATATTCGTGGCCAGACCAATACCGTTCCCCTGCATGTCGAAATTCTTTACAACGAATATAACTTCATCGGTGCTTTTGCCTGTGCTTCGTTATTGGCTGGCTTGGCTTTGGTGACATTGGCGCTCAAAACCTTTGTGGAATGGCGCGCGACCCAACAACATAAAGGCGATGCCGTGCCATTAGAAGCCCGCGCTCGCTTGGCAAGTGCACATTAAGTGTGATGGCCTGACGACGAATTAAGGATGGTTTTGTCATGAGTATCGATATCCGTAATGTACGTAAGACCTTTGGCGATTTTATTGCCCTAGAAAATATCAATCTCGACATTGCTTCGGGTGAATTATTGGCGTTGCTGGGGCCCTCTGGCTGTGGCAAAACCACTTTATTGCGCATTATTGCTGGCTTAGAAACCCCCGATTCCGGTCAAATTCTGTTTCATGGTGAAGATGCTACCGATCGCCACGTGTCAGAACGCCAAGTGGGTTTTGTCTTTCAACACTATGCGCTGTTCCGCCATATGACCGTATTTGATAATGTGGCGTTTGGTTTAAGTGTCCGTCCGCGTCGTTCGCGTCCTTCCAAAGAAGAAATCCGCGAACGGGTGATGAAGTTATTGAAATTGGTGCAATTAGATTGGCTGGCAGACGCTTATCCTGCACAGTTGTCGGGTGGACAGCGGCAGCGGATTGCTTTGGCGCGGTCGTTGGCCGTCGAACCTCGGGTGTTGTTGTTAGATGAACCGTTTGGTGCATTAGATGCCAAGGTGCGTAAAGATTTGCGCCGGTGGTTACGCCGGTTGCACGATGAAATGCACATTACCAGCGTGTTTGTTACCCATGATCAGGAAGAAGCATTAGAAGTATCGGATCGTGTGGTGGTGATGAATCATGGCCGGATTGAACAAGCCGGTCGACCAGATGAAATCTACGAAACCCCTGCTACGCCTTTTGTGACGCAATTCTTAGGGGATGTGAATTTATTCCACGGTCGGGTCGATGCTGGGCAAGTTGCAATTGGCGACTATGCACACCCGATTGCTGACCCATCAGCCACGGATGGGGCGGCGAAAGTGTATGTGCGGCCGCATGATATCGAGTTATCGCGTGAACCCGGGGCGGCCTTGGCTTCTGGCACCATTGAGCATATCCACGCCGTAGGGCCGATTGTCCGTGTTGAATTAAAACGTGATGACAGCGATGCCTATATCGATGCTGCCCTGACCAAGGAACAATATCAATCGCTGCGTTTGATGTTAGGCGATCAGGTCTATATTCGCCCCCGTAAAGTGGCGGTGTTTGTTGATGAAGGGGCTCACATCTAAACTGGTTCACAGCAAAAATGTAAAAACGGCGACCGCAACAGTCGCCGTTTTTACGTTTTTGCATCAAGGATTTGAGTTGTTGAGTCTGTGGTAAACGCGATGCAGGTGCCGTAACAAGGCCCAAACACAAGGCAATGTTGGCTGTGCGCCGTAAAATCAATCTAGGACAAAAAATCGTTATCGCTGCATTGTCGCAGGTTGATAGGCAAAAACGGCATAGAATACACTGCACTGCCCGAGCCAATTTCTAGTTTTATCAAATAGAAAAAAGGCTTTTCTATGTCTTTATTATTTATTGCCCTCACTCAACGATGACGCCAACTTCCGCCCCCAAGCCAGAACAACATACCCCGATGATGCAGCAATACCTGCGTTTGAAAGCCGACCATCCGGATAAATTGTTGTTTTATCGGATGGGGGATTTTTATGAAGTTTTTTATGATGATGCCGAGCGGGCTGCACGGTTATTAGACATTACCCTAACCTGTCGTGGTCAATCGGCAGGTCAGCCGGTGCCGATGGCGGGCGTACCCTTTCATGCTTTAGAACAGTATTTGGCCAAGTTGGTCAAATTGGGCGAATCGGTGGCGATTTGTGAGCAAATCGGCGATCCAGCGACCAGCAAAGGGCCGGTTGAACGTAAGGTCATGCGCGTGGTGACACCGGGGACGTTAACTGATGCAGCTTTATTGGATGACAAGCAAGACAGTTTGATTGTGGCAATTCATCTGTTGCGCGGTAAATTGGGTTTGGCGTGGATGAATCTGGCCAGCGGCAGTTTTCGTGTTTTAGAAACGGATAGCCAACATTTAGCCGCTGAGTTGGAGCGATTGCGGCCGGCAGAGTTATTGTTGGCAGAAGATTTCACACCGGCTGTTCTACAACAATGGCGACAGCCTATTAAGCGCATTGCACCGTGGCAATTTGATCTTGACAGCGCGTTAGCGGCTTTAACCCAGCATTTTGCAACACAAGATCTCAGTGGCTTTGGTGCACAGCATTTAACCGCTGCCCTCGGCGCGGCAGGGGCGTTATTTCACTATGTTAAACAAACCCAAAACGGTGCCCTGCCACATATCGACTCTTTAACCGTGGAATCGGTCTCCGCTTATATTCAAATGGACGCCGCCACCCGCCGTAATTTAGAACTTACCGAAACCTTGCGCGGAGAGCGTGCACCCACGCTGTTTTCAGTATTAGACCAATGTGCAACGGGGATGGGCAGCCGTTTATTGCGCTATTGGCTGCATCATCCGCTGCGTGACCATGATCACCTGCGGCAACGACAACAGGCGGTTGCTGAGTTAATGCCCTTGTCGGCGCAAGTGGCTGAAGGATTGCAAGGCATTGCAGATATCGAGCGCATTACCGCTCGTATTGCTTTACGCAGTGCGCGCCCGCGTGATCTCGCCAGTTTGCGCCACAGCCTACAGCGACTGCCTGCGTTAGCCACATCTTTAGCGACAGTGGCCAGTCCATTATTGCAACATTGCCGACTACAACTGCCGACAGTTGACTGTCCGGTTGCTACGTTATTGACCTGTGCCATCTTGCCAGAACCGGCCGCGTTGGTGCGCGAAGGGGGCGTGATTGCAGAAGGCTACGCGGCGGAGTTAGATGAACTACGCAATATCGAGCACCACGGTGGCGAATTTCTCGCTGAACTCGAAGAACGAGAACGTAGCCGCACCGGCATTTCCACTCTCAAAGTGGAATACAACCGTGTGCATGGTTTTTATATTGAAGTCAGTCGGGCCCAAGCAGATAAAGTACCGGCGGAATATCGTCGCCGCCAGACCCTGAAAAATGCTGAGCGTTATATCACGCCCGAGCTTAAAGCCTTCGAGGACAAAGCCCTTTCTGCTCGTGATCGCGCATTGGCCTTGGAAAAACAGCTGTATGAACAGCTACTCGACCAATTGATAACACACCTTGAATCGCTCAAGGCGCTAGCCCAAGCTGTGGCGGCACTGGATGTATTGAACACCCTCGCACAACTGGCACAGCAACAGCATTATGTTTGCCCTGAGTTTGTCCCCTATGCTTGCCTTGCCCTGCGCGCAGGGCGGCATCCCGTGGTAGAGGCACAAGTCTCACAATTTGTCCCGAATGACTGTGACTTACATGCAGGCCGCAAACTGTTGTTAGTCACTGGCCCTAATATGGGAGGGAAATCAACGTATATGCGGCAAGTGGCCTTGATTGTGTTATTGGCCCATATCGGCAGCTTTGTCCCTGCCGAGGCAGCCGTGATTGGCCGTGTTGAGCGGATTTTTACGCGGATTGGGGCATCGGATGATCTTGCCGGTGGTCGTTCCACTTTTATGGTCGAGATGACAGAAACCGCCAACATTCTCCACAATGCCGATGAGTGGAGCTTGGTGTTAATGGATGAGGTGGGACGTGGTACATCAACCTTTGATGGCTTGGCATTGGCGTGGGCGATTGCTCGCGCTTTGATTGAACATAATCGCGCTTATACCTTATTTGCCACCCATTATTTTGAATTGACGCGCTTGGCGGCAGCGTATCCGATGGTGGCAAATGTCCATTTAGCGGCGTTAGAACACAAAGACAAAATCGTCTTTTTGCATCATGTAAAAGAAGGCCCCGCCAGTCGCAGCTATGGCTTGCAAGTGGCCAGTTTGGCCGGTGTGCCTGCCAGCGTGATTCGACAGGCACGGCGGAAACTGGCTGAACTAGAAAGCCAGACTGTGCCAGCGGCCACTGACGATTTATTCACGGCCCCCCCGCCTCCGAGCCTACCTGTGATCGAACCCCATCCGGTTGTTGCGCAACTGCGCCAACTTGACCCCAATGAACTGACGCCACGCGCTGCAATGGACTTGTTATATCAACTGGTACAAGCTGCACACACTCAACAAGGGGACATTCAAGATGTATGACAATATCGCGGCGCCGCTATCGGTGTTGATTGTCGAAGACGATCCCCATGTGCTATTGGGTTGTCAGCAAGCGTTAGCATTGGAGGATATTCCCAGTGAAGGCGTGACCACAGCAGAAGCGGCATTAGCCAAAATCGCAGAGGATTTTGCTGGGATTGTGATTAGCGATATTCGCCTACCGGGGATGGATGGTCTTGGCCTGCTGTCGGCACTTAAACAGAAAGATGCTACTTTGCCGGTGGTGTTAATCACGGGTCATGGTGATATCTCAATGGCGGTGCGGGCAATGCGCGAAGGGGCATACGACTTTATGGAAAAGCCGTTTTCCCCTGAACGCTTGGTTGAAGTCAGTCGCCGTGCGCTCGAACAGCGCAGCTTGGCACGCGAAGTGTCGTCGTTACGGCGGCAGTTGGCTGGCCGGCAAGCGCTGGAAGCCCGCATTATTGGCCGTTCGGCTGCCATGCATCGGTTGCGCGAATTGATTAGCAATGTGGCGGATACTTCGGCCAATGTGCTCATTGAAGGTGAAACCGGTACCGGCAAAGAATTGGTTGCCCGTTGTTTGCACGATTTTAGCCGCCGTCAACAACGTGCATTTGTCGCGCTCAACTGTGGTGGATTGCCGGAAAATTTGTTTGAAAGCGAAATTTTCGGTCACGAAGCCCATGCGTTTACTGGTGCGGGTAAACGGCGAATCGGCAAAATTGAACATGCCCATCAGGGAACCTTGTTTCTTGATGAGGTAGAAAGTATGCCGATCAGTTTGCAGATTAAACTGTTGCGGGTGTTACAAGAACACAGTGTGGAACGGTTAGGCAGTAATCAACCGATTGCGGTCGATTGTCGGGTGATTGCTGCGACTAAGGCAGATTTGGCAGAACAAGGGCGCGAGGGCCGTTTTCGCAGCGATTTGTACTATCGCTTAAATGTGGTGACCTTAGAGCTGCCTCCATTGCGCGAGCGTCGCGAAGACATTCCACTGTTATTTGAGCATTTTTTACAGCAATCTTCGCTGCGCTTCGACCGACCTGTTCCCACGCTCGACCGCAGCACGGTATCCAGCTTGATGGCACATGATTGGCCGGGGAATGTACGCGAATTGCGAAATGTGGCTGAGCGTTTTGCCTTGGGTTTGCCCATTTTTAAGAAGAGCGTGCCCGATGGCTCGGGTCCTTCGTTTGCTGAGGCAGTCGAGGCGTTTGAGCGCACTTTGTTAAAAGAGGCTTTAGAACGGCATAACGGAAATCTTAGCCAAACCAGTGTTGCGCTAGGGATGGCTAAGACCACTTTATTCGACAAAGTGAAAAAATACGGCTTGGGCAACCAAGCCTAGCTATTCACGATGGTAGGGGTGATTATTCAGAATCGAAACGGCGCGATACAGCTGTTCAGCTAACAACACCCGCACCATGCCATGAGGCAAAGTCAGGGCAGACAACTGCAACAAAACATCCGCCCGCGCTTTCAAATCAGGATGTAAGCCGTCGGCACCACCGATCACAAAGGTGACATCGTCCCCCTCTTGTTGCCAGCGTGCGAGTGCTTGTGACAGCTGTTTACTGGTCCACTGATGACCGCGTTCATCCAATACCACCAGCTTGTTGCGGGCAGGTAGGGCGGCGCAAAGCCGCGCATGTTCTGCCGCAATGCCTTTTTCTGCGGTGACACCGCCACCGCGTTTTTCTGGCTTGATTTCTTGCAGTTGCAATGCCACATCACGCGGCAGCCGCTTGGCGTAATCTTGATAGGCTTCGTCTACCCAACGCGGCATTTTGCTACCCACAGCTAATAGGGTAATTCTCACCGATTACGCGCCGTTTAGACTGCCTGCCACGGCTTACCACCGGCGGGATTGAACACCGGTTTTTGACCGCCCCATAAGGCTTCTAAGTCGTAGTAATCGCGTACTGCAGGCAACATCACATGCACCACCACTTCACCTGCATCGACCAATACCCACTCGCCGTACTCTTCGCCTTCAGTACCCACCAGATCGACACCGGCTTCTTTCAATTTGGCTTCAACGCTACGGGCAAGGGCTTTAACTTGGCGGTTGGAATCACCAGTCGCCACTACCAAACGTTGGAACAACGAGGTCAGTTCGCTGGTATCGAGATTAACAATTTCTTTGCCTTTGATGTCTTCAAGGGCTTCAACGGCCAATGCCGCAATTTCTTCTGTGTTCATTGAGTCTTTTTGCAATGCAGATAAGTCATTAAGGGCTCACGCACAGCGGGGGGTAATAAGGCACTGACATCCTCGTTGGCCTGTAATTTGGCACGAATCTGGGTGGCTGATACATCTAACGGTGCGAGAGACAAGGTGCGGATTGTACCTGCCGCGCTTTGTTTTGCAAAATCATCGGCTTGTCGAGTTTGCCAGAAATGTTGCACCTCGGGGGCTAAATCTGCCATCGCAAAGCCCGGTCGTGTAGCAACAACCAGATGGGCTAAGGCAAACAACTGTCGCCACTCGCACCAAGTATGCAGCTGCAATAACGAATCGCCACCAATCAACAGATAAAGTGGCCGTGTTGGGCCAATTTGTTGGCGTATCTCGCGCAAGGTATCGACGGTATAGCAATAGCCGTGGCGACGCACTTCGCGTTCATCGGCGACTAAGCCTGTGTGATCGCGTACTGCAGCCTGTACCAAGGCCAGCCGTACCGTGGCCGGTAGATAAGGGCGCTGACGGTGGGGTGGTTCGCCAGTGGGAATCAAGCGAACCTCATGCAAGCCCAGTTCATCGCGAAAAGCACAGGCAAGCCGCAGGTGTCCAATATGAATTGGGTCGAATGTCCCACCAAATACACCAATCGCAGAAGAAGTATTCATTCCGCGAGTGTAAAACAGTCAGTTAAATCAGGTTAAGCGGAATTTGCAAATAGGCGGTGCCATTGGCTTTTGCTTTTGGTAGGTGACCACCTCGGACATTGACTTGGATCGAGGGCAGTAACAGATTTGGCACAGCCAGTTGTGCATCTCGCGCTTGGCGACGGGCAATAAAATCGGCTTCGCTGGTCTCAGCTCGTAGGTGAATGTTGTGCTGTTTTTCTTCTGTGAGCGTTGTCACGGCCTGCACTTGCTGACGCGAGGCCGGTGGATAATCGTGGCACATAAATACCCGTGTGCTATCCGGCAGCGAATAGAGCCGTTGGATTGAACGGTAGAGTGTGGCGGCATCGCCCCCCGGAAAATCACAACGTGCCGTGCCGACATCGGGCATAAACAAGGTGTCTCCGACAAATAAGGCATCCCCGATTAAATAGGCCATATCGGCTGGAGTATGGCCTGGCACGTGTAATGCTTGGCCTTGCAATAAACCTATGTCAAAGGTCTCGCCATCGGCAAAAAGATGGTCAAAACTGATGCCTTTTTCCATTTCTTCTGTAGGAATATCAAATACTTTGCCAAAATAAGATTGTACGGTTGAAATATGCTCACCAATGGCTACCGTTCCCCCCTGTTTTTGCTTCAAAATCTGTGCCCCCGACAAATGGTCGGCGTGAGCGTGGGTTTCCAAAATCCACACCAGTTCTAATTGCTGTTCACGTAAAAACGCGATGGTCAGCTCAAGTTGTTGGGTATGGGTACGACCGCTGTTGGCTTCGTAATCCAACACTGGGTCGATAACCGCCGCTTTGCCCTGTGGATGATCGTAGACAATGTGGGTGAAGGTGCTGGTTGGCTCATGGAACAGGCTGTGAACATGAACTTGATTCATAAATGGCCTCTTTGATTCATTTTTTTGAAAAGGAAACGCAATTTCTACTTGCAATCAATTTATAAAAAAATATAATGTATTTCAACCAAAAAAGCTCAATGAGCAAAAAATTATTTGAGGAAACCCATCACATGGATACCCCTGTGCTTGATTCCGTCTCAACATCGGCCGCAACAGAATTGCCTGCCGATGCCTTGGAGATGCTACGCAACAATGCCAACGAAGCGGCGTGCTTGTTAAAAGGTTTAGCCAACCGTGACCGTTTGATGTTGTTGTGCCAATTGGTGACCGGTGAAAAAACCGTCAGTGAATTAGAGCGTTTAACGGGGATTCGCCAACCCAGTTTGTCGCAACAGCTCGGCGTGTTGCGTAACGAAGGTTTGGTACACACCCGCCGCGATGGCAAATGGATTTACTACCGCTTGGAAAGTGAAAAAGTCCAAGCGATTTTACAAACCCTGTATCAAATTTATTGTGGAGGCGAACACCCATGATTGCATGGTCATCGTTTACTCCGCTATCGGCCTTGGCTGGTGGCGTACTGATTGGCGTGGCAGCGGCGCTGTTATTGGCGTTCAATGGTCGTATTGCGGGGATCAGTGGCATGCTCGGTGGCCTGTTGGAAGGTGCCGAGGGCAAGGGTGAACGATTGGCCTTTATTGCAGGCATTGTGGGTGCGCCCCTGTTGTGGTGGGTGGTGCAAGGCGAGTTTCCGCACAGCGAGGTTACCCATAACACCGTGTTATTGGTGCTCGCGGGTGTGGCAGTAGGGCTCGGTACGCGCTATGCCTCGGGGTGTACCAGTGGTCATGGCGTGTGTGGTTTATCGCGTCTCTCGTTGCGTTCACTGGTCGCCACACTGAGTTTTATGTTCACCGGCTTTGCCACCGTATATGTCGTGCGTCACCTCTTGGGGTTGGTATGAAACTGCTGACAGCTTTGTTATCTGGCGTGGTGTTTGGTCTCGGTTTAATTGTGGCTGGCATGGCCAATCCAGCAAAAGTGTTGGGGTTTTTGGATGTGGCTGGTACATGGGACCCCAGCCTTGCTTTAGTGATGGCAGGCGCCATTGCAGTTGGTTTGGTCAGTTTTCGTTTGTTACAACACCGCAAAACCAGCTTGTTGCAATGCCCCATGCAGCTACCCACGGCAACACAACTCACGCCACGTTTAATTGGCGGCAGTCTGTTGTTTGGCATTGGCTGGGGATTGGCCGGCATTTGTCCGGGGCCTAGCTTAGTGTTATTGGGCACTGGCGCATGGCAAGGTGTGGTCTTCGTGGCTGCGATGGTGACCGGCATGTTGGCTTTTGCCGTTATCGAGCGGATGCGGACAGCTTAATGTGTTTGCCGACTTGGTTACGCCACTATCAATCCACTTGGTGGGTGGGAGACCTTAGCGCGGGGGTGGTGGTTGCCTTGTTGCTGGTGCCGCAGGGGTTGGCGTATGCAATGTTGGCCGGTTTACCACCGGCAACGGGTTTATACGCCAGCGTGATTCCCTTGGTTGCCTATGCTTTACTCGGTAGCAGTCGGCAACAATCGGTTGGCCCGATGGCGGTGACCGCTTTGATGACTGGGGCGGCGATTGCGCCCTTTGCCCATGCGGGCAGTGTGCAAGCGGTGCATTATGCGTTGGCGTTAGCGTTGTTATCTGGGCTGTTTTTGCTGGGATTTGCTGTCTTAAAAATGGGCTGGCTGGCGCATTACCTCAGCCAACCCGTCATTACCGGTTTTACCGCCGGTTCGGTAGTGTTGATTATTTTATCGCAATTGCCGCCGCTGTTTGGTGTGGACAGTGGTGGACGTTCTTTTTTAGTACAAGTCCCACATCTGATCCACGCACTACCACACACCCACGGCCCCACGCTGTGGCTATCGGTCGCCAGTTTGCTATTTCTTTGGTGGTCGCGTGGTTTTCTCAGCGCCAGCTTACAACGACTCGGTATGGCGGCTTTTTGGGCCAACCTTGCCACCCGCCTTGCCCCTGCGGTTTGGGTGGTATTGGCATTGGCGGCAACGGCGTATTGGCGTTTAGATTGGCGTTGGGGCTGGCATACAATTGGTGTTGTTCCCAGTGGATTACCTACTTGGTCATGGCCAGATTTAACTTGGCGGGAATGGCAAACCATGTTTGTTCCTGCGTTGTTATTGGGCCTGATGAATTTTGTGCAAAGTATTTCGGTGGCACAGTCGTTGGCATTACGGCGTGGAGAACGGATTGAGGCCAACTGTGAATTGGCTGGCTTGGGCTTGGCCAATGTTGCCGCAGGGCTCAGCAGCGGAATGCCCGTCACCGGTGGTTTATCACGTTCAGCGGTGAATGCTGCTGCTGGCGCCAACACGCAAATGTCGTCAGTGATCACCGCGTTGTTGCTGCTGCCGGTGTTGTTATTTGCCAGTGATGTGCTGCAATTTCTACCGCAAGCGGTGTTAGCTGCCACGATTGTGATAGCGGTATCGAGTATGTTTGGTTGGTCTGAGATGCGGCAAATTTGGCGTTATGACCGTGCCGATGGTTTAGCCATGCTGTTCACGTTTTTTACGGTGGTGTTAGCCGGTGTGGCCGAGGGCATCATGGTTGGGATGGCGTGTTCCTTGGCGTTTTTGGTTTGGCGCAGTAGCCATCCTCATATCGCTGAACTGGGCCGTTTGCCCAATACTCAACACTATCGCAACGTCCTACGCTATCCAGAAGTCGAGCGTTTGCCGGGGGTGATGTTGTTGCGAGTGGATGAGAGTTTTTATTTTGCCAATGTGCAATTTATTGAAGACAACATCAACCGTCGTATACAACAACAGCCTGAGGTGAAACATTTGGTGTTGGTGCTGTCAGCCGTCAACAGCATTGATGCAAGTGCTTTTGCGTGCTTGCTGCAATGGCAACAACAGTTACAAACACAAGGCATTACCCTACACCTTGCCGAGGTCAAAGGCCCCGTCTACGACCGCCTGCAGCAAAACGACTTCCTCACCCGCTTCCAAGGTCAAATCTTCCTCAGTACGCATCAGGTGAGTGAGTTTTTTCGTATGGATTAAGCCGGTTTAAGATGGTTTTTTAGGGCAGACAACATGCCTGCCCTTTTGAGCAAAGATACGGCTTGGGGCGACGATACGGCTTCGCCCCAAGAGGCTGCAACAGAATTACATCTGCTCTGCCGATTTGTCGGTTGGTTTGGTGATGAGTTGTTTCAGTTCATCGCTCATTGGGAAGTTCAGGTTCAGGCCTTTAGGTGGGATGGGCTGTTGGAACCACTTGTTGTAAATCTTGTTGATTTCACCCGATTTGTAAGTGGCAACGATGGCATCATCCACCACTTTCTTAAAGGCAGCATCGCCCTTACGCACCATACATCCGTAGATTTCAAACGATTGTGGCTTACCGGTGACGACCCAGTCAGCAGGGTTTTTCGCCTTCGCCATTTCACCGTATAACAGTGCATCGTCCATCATAAAGGCAACAGCACGGCCCGATTCCAGCATCAAGAACGATTCACCGTGATCTTTTGCACTAATGATGTTCATGCCCATTTCTTTTTCTGCATTCATGGTTTTCAGCAACCGCTCAGAAGTGGTGCCGGCGGTGGTGACAACGTTTTTGCCCTTCAAATCAGGAAAATCTTTGATGCCAGAGGTTTTCTTGGTCAACAAACGGGTGCCGATTTCAAAAATCCCCACCGAGAAATCAACCTGTTTTTGCCGTTCTACGTTGTTGGTCGTCGAACCGCATTCGAGGTCAACGGTGCCGTTTTGCACCAGCGGAATACGGGTTTGAGAGGTGACCAGATTGTATTTGACTTTCAAGCTAGGCAGTTTCAGCTCTTTTTTCAGTGCTTCAACCACTTTCAGCTGCAAGTCGTGAGAATAGCCAATCGGTTGGGAAGGATCATTACCGAGGTATGAGAAAGGAATCGAGGCATCGCGGTGGCCCAAGACGATGGTGCCCGAGTCTTTAATTTTTTTCAGTGTACCGGTGTATTCAGCCGCTAATGCTGGCGTGGATAACAAAGCCGCTGCCACAGCAGCGCCGATCAGACGAACAGAAAAATAACGCATGGGTAAGACTCCTGACGTGAGGGAGAAGCAAAGCTTAACACGAGCTGTTTTTGCATCGTCAATTCATTTTTGATTGACCCTATGATCGCAAACGAAAGCACTGCAACATAATCCACCTGATTTGCCGCCTTTTCGCTTTCGTGTTAAAACAAAGCCCCAAAATTTTGTCAGTTTGGTTGCCACTATGAATCGTTTGCCTCGTCACGAAGAAATTCTCAAGCTTGTCCGTGCTAGTGGCTTTATGCCTATTGAAGAACTTGCCCGCCGCTTAGATGTGACGCCCCAAACCATTCGCCGTGATATCAATCAACTGTCGGAAGAAAATCTACTGCGGCGTTTTCATGGTGGGGCGGCATTAGGGCCAAGCGTGGAAAATGAAGAATACGCCACCCGCAAAGTCAAAAACCAAAACGAAAAGACCCGCATTGCTGAATTATTAGCAGAACATATCCCCGATGATGCCTCTTTATTCATGAACATTGGCACGACCATCGAAGCGGTAGCGAAAGCCTTAATTGTGCGGCATCAACATCTGCGGGTGATTACCAATAATATCCATGTTGCATCTATCCTGACACGGCGGCCTGATTTTGAGGTGATCATCACCGGCGGCGTGGTGCGCCCGAAAGATGGCGGCATTACGGGGGTGGCAACCTTGGACATGATTGAACAGTTCAAGGTGGACTATGCAATTGTGGGGGCTTCAGGCATCGACAGCGATGGCACCTTGCTCGACTATGACTATCGTGAAGTGCGGGCGGCGAAAGCCATGATGAAAAATGCCCGCCAAAAATGGTTGGTGGCAGACTCCAGTAAATTTGGTCGCAATGCCATGATGAAGCTCTGTCATATCGGTGAACTTAATGCCCTGTTTACCGATGACTACCCGCCTCCTGAGCTGTTACCGATGTTGCAAGAACATAATGTACGGGTCTATGTGCCGGGGCAAACACTGGAAACCCTCGACGACGAGGATTAAACTGAGTCGTTTTTGGGTGGCTTATGTCCTCTCGTCTTGCTCATGTTCATCCTTTCCATGTGATGGCGATTTTAGCGCGCGCGCAACAACTGACCGCCGCAGGCCATGACGTGATTCATATGGAAGTCGGCGAACCCGACTTCCCAACCCCAGCTCCGATTATTGAAGCGGGCCGCCAAGCCCTCGCTGACGGTAAAACCTTCTATACCCCTGCATTGGGTATTCCTGCGCTACGAGAAGCGATTGCAGCGTTTTATCAGCAACGCTACGGTGTGACCGTATCACCACGGCGCATTGCGGTAACCACCGGCGCGTCAGGTGCTTTATTGCTAACGCTGTCGGCCTTATTAGCAGCCGGCGACAGTGTCTTGCTACCGGACCCCACTTATCCGTGTAATCGTCATTTGGTCAGCCTACTCGATGCCGAGCCGCGTTCAGTCGCCGTCGGCCCAGAGACACAATACCAACTCAATGCGGCACATATCGCAGCACATTGGCAAGCCAATACCGTGGCGGCGATGATTGCCTCACCAGCCAACCCAACGGGGACGTTGATTTGTCCTACCGAACTGGCCGCCTTATATGCGGCAGTGAAAGCGCAGGGTGGGCAATTGATTGTGGATGAGATTTACCACGGTCTGACCTATGGGGTGGATGCCACAACCGCCCTAGCGTGTGCTGATGATATTTGGGTGATTAACAGCTTCTCGAAATATTTCCAAATGACGGGCTGGCGTTTGGGGTGGTTGGTCATTCCAGAAGCGTATATTGATGCCGTAGAACGGGTGGCACAAAATGTATTTTTATCTGCCCCGACCCCTGCACAATATGCAGCGTTGGCAGCTTTTACACCACAAACCATTGCCCTGCTTGAAGAACGGCGCCAAGTCTTCCATCAACGCCGTGATGTGTTGTTGGCAGCCTTTTCCGACATTGGCTTCCGCTTTCCGACTCAGCCACAAGGAGCATTTTATGCCTATGCCGATGTGTCTGATTTGTGTGACAACAGTGCCACGCTGGCGGCTGACTTGTTAGAACACACTCACGTTGCCCTCACACCGGGTAAGGATTTTGGCCAGAACGGTGCCACACAACATATCCGCTTGGCTTATACCTGCGATGAGGCGCGTATTCGCCAAGCCGCAGCGCGTATTGGCGAATATTTGCAACGGCAGCGTTAAGCAAAGGTTTCTGCGTCGACAAACCGCCCTGCCGCAGCATCTTTTGCAGAAAGCTGCGGCACAATTTCACTCGGCAACTGCCAATCAATCGCCAAATCAGGGTCATTCCAAATAATCGAGCGTTCGTGTTCCGGCGCCCAATAGTCGGTGGTTTTGTAGAGAAACTCGGCATAGTCCGACAACACCACAAAACCGTGAGCAAACCCCTCGGGAATCCATAATTGGTGTTTGTTCTCTGCCGATAAACGAACGGCAACCGATTGGCCAAACGTGGGCGAGCTGCGGCGTAAATCAACCGCAACGTCGATGACCTCGCCGACTGTCACCCGCACCAATTTGCCTTGTGCTTGTTGAATTTGATAGTGCAAACCACGCAACACCCCACGCGCCGACCGCGAATGGTTATCTTGCACAAAGTCAGCTTGCACCCCTGTCAATTCTGTAAAGCGACGGGCATTAAAGCTCTCAAAGAAAAAACCTCGGCTATCGCCGAACACCGTTGGCTCTAATAGTTTGACTTCGGGAATCGCGGTATCAAGACACTTCACTTTAAAGCCTTTTCCATCATTAAATAGGGCTGCCCACCAAGGCGAGCGGTTTTAAATCCTGCGGCACGATATAAAGCCCGCGCCCGTCGGTTATCGGGACGAACTTCTAAAATCAGTTTTGAAGCACCACAAGCGCGTCCCGCCTCGGCCACAGCCTCTAGCAAACGCCGCCCAATACCCTTGCCGCGCCAATCGGGAAGCACCGATAAATCGTGCACATTGACGGTTGGCGCACCGGCAAAGCTAGAAAAACCAAGAAAACATAACGCAGCCCCAACAACATCATCTTGTTGACAAGCCAACAGGGTAAAGGTCGAGGGATGTTGGCGAAGCGCAGGAATCAACTGCTGTCGTGCGTGTTCAGACAACCCCTTGCCCCCACCCATTGGGTCTTGGGCATAGGCCTCGGTCAAGGCAAGAATTGCCTCTGCATCCCGTGGGTTGTCTAAATCTGCCACACGAATCACGGTGGACTCGGACATCAGTTCACCAAATCGATTTCGTTTTCGATCAGTTGAGCGAAGGTTTCACGTTGTCGAATCAAACGCATTTCTTCTCCGTGAACTAACACTTCGGCTGCCCGTGGGCGGGTGTTGTAGTTCGAGCTCATGGTAAAACCATACGCTCCTGCCGACATCACCGCCAATAAATCGCCGGCTTGCACTGCCAATTCACGGTTTTTGCCAAGAAAATCGCCCGACTCACACACCGGCCCCACCACATCGGCCAACTGCGGCGTTTGTTCATGACGAGGGGTCACCGGCTGAATGTCATGCCACGCATCATATAAAGCAGGCCGTGCCAAATCGTTCATCGCAGCATCGACAATCACAAAGGTTTTGCCGTCGCCTTGTTTGATAAATTCCACTTCTGTTAACAACACGCCAGCATTGCCAACGAGCGAACGACCGGGTTCCATCAATAGCTGTAACGAACGGCCAGCCAAACGCGAAGCCACCGCTTGGGCATAGGCGTGTAGATCAGGCGGCGTTTCCTCGCGGTAGCGAATCCCAACGCCACCACCGATATCAACATGGTGCAGCACAATGCCTTCGGCGGCTAATTGATCGACCAAGGCAAGTAAACGGTCGAGGGCATCTAACAGTGGCGACAATTCGGTCAGTTGTGAGCCAATATGGCAATCAATCCCGACCACATCTAAATGAGACAGGCTGGCGGCATGGCGATAGCAGGGCAAGGCTTCTTCCCAGCGGATGCCAAATTTATTGTCTTTTAAGCCGGTGGAAATATAAGGATGCGTTTTGGCATCCACATTTGGATTCACGCGCAGGCTAATAGGCGCACGGACGTTTAATGAAGCTGCTACAGCGTTGAGGCGATCTAATTCTGTCGGTGATTCCACATTAAAGCAGAAAATCCCCGCCTCTAATGCACAGCGCATTTCAGCTTCAGTTTTGCCCACGCCAGAAAACACGATTTTTTTCGGATCTCCCCCAATGGCCAACACCCGTTCTAGCTCGCCGCCAGACACAATATCAAAACCGGCACCTAAACGAGCAAAGTGTCGCAGCAGGGATAAGTTAGAATTCGCCTTGATGGCATAGCAAATCAGCGGATTGAGCGCGGCAAAGGCCTGTTGATAGCTTGAGAAAGCCTCAGTGAGGGCGGCACTGGAATAGACATAACAAGGTGTGCCAAATTCTGCCGCCACACGCGTCAGGGGGAGTTGTTCGACGGTCAACACACCGTCGCGATAATCAATAGCAGACACGGATATTTCCTGAGCAAAACTAGGGTTGTGAAGAGGTGGCCGCTGTTGGCGAGGTTGACGCCTTGGGCAAAAACAGCGGCCCTTTATAACCACAGGCTGTCAGTAAACTGACAAGCACCAAACAAGCAAGCAGTGGGCGCATGGTAGAACCGAGCAAAATCGCGATAGTATCACCAAATTGGCCAAGGCTTTGGCTGTGACAATGAGAAAAACGATGACTGAAAGTGAATTTTTAGACCGTGCTGAACAGATTTTTCAGCACATTCAAAATGTATTGGACCACGCCGAAAGTGATATTGAGGTGACCAACAAAGGGGCTGTTTTAGAGTTGGAATTTGACGATGGCAGTCAAATCATCCTCAACCGCCACGCACCCAATCAAGAGTTGTGGATTGCAGCGCGCAGCGGTGGTTTTCACTTTCACTGGCACAATGAAGCTTGGTGTGACACCCGCGATGGCATGGCGTTTTATCACCGCCTGAGCGGGTTAATCGAAGCCGCTTGCGGCGAAACTGTGTCGTTCTAGTGGCGTGGTTAGATCTGTGGCTGCAACAATGGGGGTTATGGGGGCTGACATTTTCGGCCTTTGTCTCGGCCACGGTATTACCGGGTAACTCCGAGCTGTTTTTACTGTGGTATGTAAAACAGCTGCCAACTCAGTGGGGCATCGCTGTGGTGTGCGCCAGCATCGGCAACAGCCTAGGTGGTTTAACCAATGTGGTGTTGGGCCGTTGTTTGCCGTCACGACAACCCCTACAGCCTCGCGCACAAGCTTGGTTGCAACGTTATGGTGCGGCTGCGTTGTTACTGTCGTGGCTACCGCTGGTAGGCGATGCCTTATGTGTGGCGGCGGGGTGGTTGCGCCTACCGTGGTGGTCGGTGGTCTTTTTTTTATGTGTGGGTAAAACGCTACGCTACCTTGTGTTGGCGTTGCCCTTTGTGCTGTTGTAGCCGAAAAACACTCGGTTTATTTTGGGATCAGGCATGTCTCAAGCGACTCATGGTCATGTAGCGCGTAAGCGTTTTGGCCAAAATTTTTTGAATAACCCACAAGTGATTGACGACATCGTCAATGCAGTCAACCCACAGGCAGATTCAGTGGTGGTGGAAATTGGCCCCGGCTTGGGGGCGTTAACCGAACCCCTGTTGCAACGTGTGACCCATCTGCATGTGGTCGAACTTGATCGTGATTTGATTGCACGTTTGCGGAAACGGTGGCCGGCGGAACGATTGACAGTGCATGAAGGCGATGCTTTGCGCTTTGACTTCGGCACCATCGCACCGCGTTACAAAATTGTCGGTAACCTACCGTACAACATCTCAACCCCACTGTTATTTCATTTGGCGACCTTTGCCGACCAAGTAGAAGACATGCACTTTATGTTGCAAAAGGAAGTGGTCGAGCGGATGGTGGCAGAACCGGGCTGTGCCGATTATGGCCGCTTGGGGTTGATGTTGCAGTATTACTTCTCGATGGAAAAATTGTTGGACGTGCCGCCCGGGTGTTTTAGCCCACCGCCGAAGGTTGATTCAGCAGTGGTGCGCTTAATTCCATATCAAACTTTGCCTTATCCGGCACAGGATGTCGCGGTATTAAGCCAACTGCTTACCGAGGCCTTCAGCCAGCGGCGCAAAACCATACGCAATACCCTACGTGGATGGTTTGATGAAGCAACCTTGGGCAACCAAGGGATTGATCCGAGCTGGCGGCCAGAAAACCTGACCCTAGCGCAATATGTTGCACTGGCAAACTTTGCCGTCGATCACGGCCACAAGCCGAATAAGTGAGGATTTGTATGATACGTTTTGTTGATGTGCACAAATGGTATGGCGATAAATTGCATGTGCTCAATGGCATCAATTTAGAAGTGCAACAAGGTGAAGTGGTCGTGGTGTGTGGCCCGTCGGGCTCGGGGAAATCGACCCTTATTCGATGCGTCAATCAGCTTGAACCAATCACATCTGGCGAGCTGTGGGTCAATGGTCATAATGTGCACGACCCCAAAACCAATCTCAACGCGTTGCGTGCCGAGGTCGGGTTTGTTTTTCAACACTTCAACTTATATCCGCACTTGTCAGTGATGGATAACATCACGCTTGCCCCGATTAAAGTACGCAAAACTGAGGTCAAACAAGCACAACAAGAAGCCGTGGCGTTGTTAGAAAAAGTTGGGCTGGCGCATAAAAAAGACGCTTTCCCCTCTGAATTGTCCGGTGGACAACAACAACGGGTGGCGATTGCACGCGGCTTGGCAATGAAACCGAAGGTGATGCTGTTTGATGAACCAACCTCGGCACTCGATCCGGAAATGATTGGCGAAGTGTTAAAAGTGATGAAGGATTTGGCCGAGTCGGGTATGACCATGATGTGTGTGACCCATGAAATGGGCTTTGCGCGTGAAGTGGCTGATCGGGTGATTTTTATTGATCACGGTCAGATTCTTGAACAAGGCAAACCAGAACATTTCTTCTCGGCACCACAACACGACCGTACTAAACAATTCTTGAAGCAGGTTTTATCCCCGATGCACGGGGCAGCCTAAGACCTCGGTGGCAGAGAGATCGCCAACGGCCATCTCCTGCCACACCTTCAGCTTAGTTCAGCCAAAAATCTTGCCGGTGGCAGTGTTGCTGCAAAATGCGTTGGAAATGGCCGGGGTCTTTGGCAAAGGTCAGTTCCCCGGCTTGTGGGCAGTGGAAATCTAACAAGCGCGACGTCCAAAACCGAATTGCTGCTGCACGCAACATCAACGGCCATGCCGCCACTTCAGCCGTTTGTAATGGCCGCACGGCTTGATAGGCGGTCAACATGGCACGAGCACGCTCAGCATCAATATCACCGTCTGGCAAACTACACCAATCGTTGACCGCAATAGCGAGGTCATACAACCAAGCATCATCACAGGCATAGTAAAAATCAATAAAGCCGCTGATGTGATCGCCATCGAACAACACATTATCGCGGAACAAATCGGCATGAACGACGCCACGCGGCAAGTCGGCAAACGATTGCTGTTGCTGTAAGGCCAATTCGCGTTGTAACAAGGCGACCTCATCCGCCGGCATAAACGGATACACCCGTTCTGCTGTCTGCTGCCACCAATCTAAGCCTCGAGGATTGCTCATGTGGCCGGTGAAAGTTTGTCCAGACACATGCATCTTTGCCATCGTGGTAGCGACCTGAGCACAATGTGAGGCATTCGGTGTGGTGAGATCACGGCCAGCCAAACAGGCCACCAAACAGGCCGGTTTATCACACAACAGACTGGCCAACTGTCCCTCTTGATCGGCGATAGGGGCCGCCACGGCCACGCCATGCTCGGCGAGGTGTTTCATTAAATCGAGGTAGTAGGGTAGCTCATCAAGTTGCAACACCTCGAACAAGGTCAACACATAGCGGCCTTGTTCGGTGGTGACAAAATAATTGGTGTTGGTCACGCCGGCGGCGATACCTTTGAGGTCAATTAAGGCGCCAAGGGAATAGCGAGAGAGCCAAGCGACAAGCGCTTCGGGGGTAACAGTGGTATAGACAGACATGAATACACTCAAAAACGGATGAGAACCCAACGCGGAATCACCATTCGATCGCCGCGATGATCAAAACGCTTCATTTGGCCACTGCCATCTTCATCGTAGAGGTAGTAAGGTTCGCCAATCGGTGGCGTGACCTTGACCAGATACAGTTGGCCATTGACGCGATATTCCTCAACGGTACCCGATTCGTTCTTGGTAATACGCACTTCGGGTTCAACGCCAACACCATCATCGATCAGATGCGTTGGGGGCGGGGGAACATCGGCTTTCGCTCTCGCCTCTGGTTGAACAGCCCAAGCGGACAACGGCAGGCATAACAATAAAGACAATAGCAGGCGACGCATTGGCCTCTCCTCGGGTAATGTCGGTTTACCATCACCGATAGAAGGATGATGGCAGTTTCCTGTGAATGGGAAATGTGGCAAACGCCTCAAAAAATGACAGGTTGCACCCTGCTATTGTACCGCTTGCAGCGCATGCCGTCTTAATCGACGACGACTTGATTGCGGCCTTGTGTTTTAGCGTGATACAACGCGACGTCGGCACGGGCTAACAAGGTGTCTGCCAGTTCGCCAAGGTGATAGCAGGTGACACCAAAGCTAGCGGTCTGTTGTTGTACCACTGGGAACAGATGCGCTGCCAGATGTTGGCGCAGTGACTCGGCTAATTTGGCCGCGCCAGCACAGGGGGTTTCTGGGCAAATAATTAAAAACTCTTCACCGCCCCAACGCCCCACTACATCAATTTCACGGCAATATTGTTGCAATAGCCGCGCAGCGGTGATGAGCACTTGATCGCCTACCTGATGGCCGTGGGTGTCGTTAACGTGTTTGAAGTGGTCAAGATCAACCAAAATTACACTGAATACATGACCAAAACGGCTACTGCGTTGGATCTCTTGGGCCAAGACTTCGTCTAGGCGCAAACGGTTTACCAATCCCGTGAGTTTGTCTGTGATGGAGAGCGTGGCCAGTTTTTGGTTGAGTTGCTGTAGCTGTTGGTTAAGACGGCGCAACTTGCGATTCCACCACAAAATCAGCATCAACACCGCCACACTGACAGCAATGATTTTGGCCATCAACCAATAATCGAATGGCTGTTCAATCTTGATTGAAACATGCTGGTTCACAATGGCCTCGCGCTCTTGCGGGGTAATCGTCAGCACGCCCTTATTCAGCATATCGCGCAAAATTGGCTCATCTTTTAACACCCCAATTCGCAGCTGATTGGTATAGCTTGGGATTTGGCCAGCAATTTTCAGATTAAACCAGCCATTTTTTTTGATCTCATACGCTGCCACAATCAACGACCGTACCGTCATGTCCGCTTGTCGGTTCGAAACCAAATTCATCGACTCGGCCTCGCTTTTGGTGGCAATCAATCGCAGATAGGGGAAATCATTTTTCATTCTTTCGCCCACCATCGTCTGCGCGGGCAAGGCAACTGTTTTATCTCTTGCCCATGCTAAATCACCAATGAAAGGGTGTTCTTCGCGGGTGATAATGACATTTTGATCGTAAAACACCGGCTCGGTGAAAATCAGCCACTTTTCACGAGCAGGGGTTTGGTTAAGAAAACTCATGATCTGGCAGTGGCCACTTTTTGAAGCCGCAAGGCTTTCTTCCCAGTGTTGTACTGGGTAGAGCTCAATTTTAATCCCTACCCGCTTAGCAACCAGTTGCAATAAGTCGGCGCCAATGCCCTCATGCTGCCCTTGTTCGTTAATGCGCTCGAACGGTGCCCAATCTGGATCAACACAGGCTTTAATGACAGGATGTTGCGCGAGATAGCGTTGTTCTTCTGCCGAGAGAGGAACGCTATGCTCTGCCACCACAGGCTGGCTTAACACGACTCCCAACAGCAAGATGAAACGAAAACTAGCAATCTTCATCATCAATACGCTCATCCGCCATTCGACCAATGGCATGACTCCAAGCGAGTGCCTCTGCTTGTGCTTGTGCAACGCGAGTGAGCTGGAAGCCATACTTTTGTAATACTGGGAAGCTAATCCCTAAACGATCATGGCGTTCTTGTTCAATCACCTCGGCAATTTCCAAAAATGGGTAGAGCGGGCCGCTTTGATTGAGTAAGGCTTGGCGAATGCTAGGGGAAAGATAAGGCATGGCCGCTAGAATTTGTGCCATCGGTGCAGTGAAAAGCGTCGAGGCCATCGACAATAAACCACATAAAAAAGCTTCTTCGCTCAGTTTTGGCTGGCTTTGAGAGGCCAACAATTCCATCAAGCGCGCCCGTGCCGCCACAGTACGAAATAACGGACTGCCAACTGCCATGTTTTCTTGTTCTAAGTACAACAACAGCTGTAACCAGCGTCGCAGTTGATGTCGGCCCAGTGCCGTGATGGCATGGCGAACAGAACGAATTGGGTGGCTGAATCCTGCGGCAACGGAGTTGGTCATTCGCAATAAATTCATTGCCAAACTGGGTACTTCTTTGAACACGCGTTCTAGCGCACTGGTTTCTGCTTCCACCGCCAATAAAGACAACAGCTCTAACACTCGTAGCCGCGACACATCAAGCCGCTGTGCCCGCAACACTTCTGGGCGCGAGAAAAAATACCCTTGAAATAAGGTAAACCCAAGTTCTAAACACGCTTGTGCTTGTTGCCGTGTTTCAACACGCTCGGCCAATCGCTTGGCACGGTAGGGGGCGATATGGCTCAACAAAGCAGGCAGCTGTGCCTCAACCTCAGGCAGCAAGGGAATTTTAATAATATCGACGATTTTCAGCAGCGGAATCCACTTTGGATCGAATTCACAGAAATCATCTAATGCCAGCGTGAAGCCTGCCGCCTGTACCGCACGGCAGCGTTGAATAAATTCTGGTGTTGGTTCGACATGCTCCAAAATTTCTAATACCACTTTATCTTTTGGCAATAACTCGACCATCTCGCTATTGAGAAAGGCGGCATTGACATTGATAAAGCCGCGATATTCACCCAACACATTACACATCAGGGTTTGACCAAAAGCAGCCGAGATAACCTGTGCCGTGGCTTTACAGTCATCATCAATCACTGCCCGATTCTGCCCCCCATCGCGAAATAAAAGCTCATACCCCACCAAATCAAATTGGTGATTCAAGATGGGCTGTCGGCCGACAAAGACTGGGGTGGAGGGAGAATCAGACATAGCAAAAGTGGCTTAAAACAAAATTGCAGCAAATCATACGCAAGAGCTTGCCTCTTGGCATGATTCTCTTGCAACAAAGCGTTTTTTTATGGTTCAGTGTCGAGGGGTGGCACATCGTTTGGCTGGTGTTGTGCCAAATACTGCATCTGTTTACACATCCCGCGCAAAATATCGACTTCTTCACGTTGCAGTCGGGCACGATCAAAAAGTGTGGACAGACGGCGCATTAAACGATCGCTATTGCGACGACGGAAAAAACCGATGTCTTCTAAACTGGTGGCCAGATGTCGGTAGAAACCTTGCACTTCCTCTCGCGTGGCTAAGTCGATATTTGGCCGTAGGTGGTCGAGGTTGTCGTTATATTGTTGAAACACCTCATAACACATCACTTGCACTGCTTGTGCCAAATTGAGCGAAAAATAGGCTGGGTTTCCCGGGATAGTGACCAATAAATTACAGCGTTCCACTTCCTCAATCGACAAGCCAAAAGTCTCATTGCCAAACACCAAAGCCACTTCTTGCCCACTGCGCGCCAAGGCCAATAAATCAGCCACAGCGATACGGGGTGGGTGAAGGTCGGCGGCGAGTTCGCGGCGGCGGCTGGTCAACGCTGCTGCCACTGTCACATCCTGTAATGCCTCATCTAAACTGTGGCATACCGTTGCCTGTTGCAGCACATCAACGGCACCGCTGGCTAAGGTGTCGGCTTGAGGATCAGGAAAGTGTTTTGGCTCGACGAGATAGAGTCGGCTGAGTCCCATCGTTTTCATAGCACGGGCAGCAGAGCCAATATTGCCCGGATGGGACGGTCGCGATAGCACAATGCGGATGCGTTGCAAGACATCAAATGATGTGTGATCAAGCACTTGGGACTTATCCATTCTCAGAATGTCGGGTAAAATGTCGCATTATCCAGAAAACCCGAAACTTGTTCGGGTTTTTTCGCTCATTGACATCCACGAATCACGAGAGATTGCCCATGCATCCCATGCTCACCACGGCTATTAAAGCCGCCCGGCGCGCCGCCAACCTTATTCAGCGCGCTTCACATAATCTGGACCTCATTCGCCCCGACCAAAAAGGGCCCAATGATTATGTGAGTGAGGTGGATCGTGCTGCAGAGGCCGCCATTATCGAAGTGATTCGCGAGGCCTACCCTCAACATGCTTTCTTGGGCGAAGAATCCGGTGCTCAGCGTTTAGGTGAGTCTGAGTATGAATGGATTATCGACCCGCTCGATGGCACTACCAACTATCTACACGGCTATCCCCAATACGCGATTTCGATTGCCTTAGTGCATCGTGGCCAAATCACCCAAGCCGTGGTGTACGACCCAAACCGCAACGATCTGTTTACTGCCAGCAAGGGCTCGGGCGCGTTCCTCAATGATCGCCGTATTCGTGCTGCTCGTCGTATTCAGCTGGCCGAAGCGCTGTTAGTGACGGGTTTCCCTTACTCTAATTTGCAGCACTTAGACCTGTACTTGGCGACTTTGGGCGATATGATTCGTAAGAGTTCGGGCGTGCGTCGTGAAGGCGCGGCGGCGTTAGATTTATGCTATGTCGCCTGTGGTCGTGCCGATGGTTTTTGGGAGTTTGGCTTAAAGCCGTGGGATATCGCTGCGGGTAGTTTGATTGCTCAAGAAGCCGGCGCAATTGTGACCGATGTGTTTGGTGAAGAAAACTGGTTAAACAGTGGTGATATTGTTGCCGCCAGTCCAAAAATCTTAAATCAGATGTTACAAACCTTAGCACCACATCTCGTACACTATCGCTAGACAAATGGGCGCTAGACGACAAGCGGCTGACACGCTATCATCTCGCCCTTACTCTTTGCACCCGTAGCTCAGCTGGATAGAGTACTGCCCTCCGAAGGCAGGGGTCGGACGTTCGAATCGTCTCGGGTGCGCCAGCATACAAAAAATAGGCACTGTTCGCAGTGCCTATTTTTTTATCCCACGCTCTGTAAACCAACTTACGTTGGCTGTCATGGTCAAGTTTATTGATTTATTGATATTCTGGAATTAGACAAAGCCGACCGCCTCCAACTTGCGCCCACTGCGTTAAAGAATTGGGTCGATCTGTTTGAACACTGGCAGGAGCAACACATCATGGCACAGCTGACACACACACCGGTAATGACTGTCTTGCAATCCCTAGAGCAAATGAGCCAGACCAAAGAAGAACGGTTACGGGCATTGGCACGTGAACGGGCGGTGTGGGATTACAACACTGACATCATCACTGCGCGGGAAGAGGGTTTAGAAGAAGGTATGCAAAAAGGTCTTCAACAAGGCATGCAGAAAGGTCTGGAAAAAGGCATACAGGCCATGCAAACCCTTCTCCGAACATTGATTGAGGCGCGGTTCGGTCAGCCATTGCCGGATTGGGTGTTGTCGCGGTTACGGGCGGCGACGCCGGAGCAGTTGCAGCAGTGGGGAGTGTCGTTAACACAAGCACAGCGGTTAGAGGATATTTTCGAGGTTTAACCAGCGCCGTCACCATATTTAGGGACAGGTCTCTGTGTCTGCCCTGTGATAGTCAAGTTTTTCGCCCACCAAACCCATCACCAATCACCCCCAAAAAAAAACTGCCCCACCCAATCAAGGGCAAGGCGGTTCGGTGTTACATACGGCGGTGTTTTGCCGTTTTGCCGCTGTGGTGGGCACAGAAACGTGCCCATCCTACCGAGCTAGGCAACCAGCTTCAGCTTTGGCGGCTGGATCAGGCAGTCTGCAGGAATGCCCAGCTTCTCGTGCAGCTTCCAGATCATGTTCAGCGTCAGTGGGCGCTTGCGATTGAGGATCTCATAGACCCGATTCAGGCGACCGATCATAGGCACCAAATCTTTGGGCGTTAGCCCAGCCTGATCCATACGGAATTTGATGGCTTCGACCGGGTCGGGAAGTTCAATCGGATAGTGCTTAGCCTCGTAGACTTCAACGAGCGTCAGCAAAATTTCAAAGCGGTCACCATCAGGGGTGCCGGGGGTCGGTTCGTTGTCGAAGTAGGCCGAAACTTCGCGCAGCGCAGCTTTGTAGTCCTCTTCGGTACGGATCGGGCGAATGTCCATGTCAGACCTCCATCTCTACGGTTTCGGCGTCTATGGCATCGTACTCTTTGTGGGTGCCGATGAACTTCACATAGACCGCTTGGTAGTGGTAGGCAACTGAGACCACCAGCCGGTAGTCGTTGCCTTTGATGTTGAACACCACGCGGCGATTTTTGAGGATACTCGCACTTCGATACTGCTCTTTGATATCGGCAGGTTGCGTCCACGCGGCCTTCTTAGTCTCATCAACCCAGGACTTGAGTGGCTGCTCAGCATCTGGGTGCTGTTCCCAGAAGGCACGGAGAAATTTGACGGCAACGATGTTCATGCGGTTATTATAGTCCCATGTTGGGATATAGCAACAGCTGATCATCGTGCTCACTGTTGACTTCCTCCTCGCCCTAAAGAGCGGGGATTCCTTCTGCAAGACGGCGAGGTGTGGTGGGCAGGAAAATGTGTTCCCCACACGTGGGCAAAAAAACCGCCCCACCCAATCAAGGGCGAGGCGGTTCGGTGTTACGTACGGCGGTGTTTTGCCGTTTGCCGGTATCGGTTTTGTTGGGTTGCCAGATAGCCGGCATTCCAATGTTCATCGATTTGGTGCAGTGTTGGGTTGCAAGCAACCCTATGCCGGCTTTAATTAAAGATCGGCGCAATTTTGGCGAGTACCTCGTCAAGCACAGACTGCGGCACGCTTTCAAGTTTGCGGCCGTAGCGCGAATCAATATCGAGTGCGCGGGGTTGATCGCAGCGCACGATGCCAGTCGTTTGTGTACCCGATCCTATAAGAGAAACAGCAAAGCCCGCTGTGCGAGCAAAATTGCCGCCACTGGTAATCGGCAATACGACGGGCGTTCGTGTTAGCCGGTTAAACGCTGTCGGTGATACCACCAGCACAGGGCGAGTACCCTGTTGCTCGTGACCTGATGTCGGATCAAGTGAAACGAGATAAATATCACCTCGCTCCATCACAACAGCTCGCCACCAACCGCAGGTGCCTCAAGCCATTCACGATCTTCCGCCGAGATCTCAGCATTGGGATCACACTGAGCAAGCAACTCTTCGAGCGTGTAATGTGGCCGTGGATTCGGATTAACCACCAGACAGCCATGGTCGATCGCAAGCCCTACCGTCACACCGGCGTGTAGATGCAGTTGGTCAAGAAAAGCAGGGGGCACGGCCAACATGACCGAACCGCCAACCTTACGTAAACTTGTCGTGTGCATGAACCGCTCCTATCCATTAAGTTATATTAAAGTATAACTTAATCTTGCCTTTGTCTCCAACTTCTCGCTGCTTCACCGAGGCTGCGCTTGTTTTTCTACCAGACTATAATCATCACATCCCAACACCGGAGACATCAGCATGCCGACGATTAGCATGTTCTATGGAATTCTTGTTGCTATCATGTTTGAAGATAATGATCGACATCACCTACCACATTTCCACGTCCGCTACCAAAACTTTAAGGCATCGATTGCAATTGAAGATGGATCTGTCTTAGCCGGTAATTTTCCACCAAAACAACTAAAACTCGTACAAGCATGGGTTGAAATCCATCGTGATGAGTTATTCGCCGATTGGGAATTAGCCACTAATGGTGAAGAACTTTTCCGTATTCCACCGTTACAGTAAGGATTTGATATGGATGAACTAATTGACGTTGTCAAAGTGACAGCAATGCCAGGTTATCTACTGCAATTAGAGTTCGAAAATGGAGAGCATCGACTATTCGATATGTCTTCTATTATTGATAAAAAACCCTTTATCCGATTAAAAGAAAACAATACTTTCTTTGCTGCTCATATCGATTATGGCACTGTCGTCTGGCCAGGTGAAATCGACATCGCACCGGAAACACTCTATGACAAGTCAACTTTGATGACATCGAAAGCAGTATAATCCATATAAATTCTTTAGCATGGACAGTGGCAAGCCTCTATGCCTGCCCTGTGATGGTCAAGTTTTTCGCCCACCAAACCCATCACCAATCACGCCCAAAAAAAACCGCCCCACCCAATTCAGGGCGAGGCGGTTCGGTGTTACGTACGGCGGTGTTTTGCCGTTTACCGATTTGGTGGGCACAGAGATGTGCTCGGGCTAGCGGCGAATCCACCTTACGCGGGTTATGTCAAACGACCTAAATCAGAAAAATTAGAGATTCTGACCATACCATCTGGAAAACGCGCAACAACTTCAAGCTCTCCACCCATTGCTTGTATATGGCTACGGAGCGTAGAAATATACATATCCGTACGTTTCTCCAGCTTAGCGATTGAGGGCTGCTGGACATTTAGCACTTCAGCTAGCATTTTTTGCGAGAGGCCTCGGGCCTGACGTAATTCGTTAAGAGGCATTTCATTCAACATTGCTTGTGCTTTGGCCTCTGCACGAGAACGTGATTCGGGTGACATTTTCGCACGTAGATCAGCAAATTTTTTAGCCATTGATCAGCCCTTCCTTTCGAAGTTGCTCTAAATGCTCGGTATAGAGTCGGTCTGCAATGGGAATATGGAGTTCATACCACCGGTTATTCCCAGTTTTATCTCCACCAATTAATAAAATTGCACTCCGACGTGGATCAAACGCATAGAGCGTGCGATAAGGGCGACCTTCATGTTGTGTCCTTAACTCACGCATATGGTTATACATCGATCCATTGATTCCGCTGCTATGAGGAAAACCCAAATTTGGTCCACGTTCCTCAAGTAAATGCACTGAGGCAGCTAGTGATTCCTGTTCGGGTTCAGAGAGCGTATCCCACCATTGACCGAATTCATCGGTGTATTCGATATCCCAGTTCATACAAATGAATATACCTTTGATCGAACATTCCTTCAAGGG
The DNA here is from genome assembly GCF_054781915.1 of Aquaspirillum soli. Classification (NCBI taxonomy): domain Bacteria; kingdom Pseudomonadati; phylum Pseudomonadota; class Betaproteobacteria; order Neisseriales; family Aquaspirillaceae; genus Aquaspirillum; species Aquaspirillum soli. Next base: position 39,689 of record NZ_BAAGTM010000007.1, read on the forward strand.
AATGTTTGATTAGTAAAATAAGGTAAATAAGGAACGAGAATTTGTTGGATAGTTGAATAAATACAATTTGTTAGAGATATGTAGGGGCAAGCCCCCGTGCCTGTGATGGTCAAGTTTTTCGCCCACCAAACCCATCACCAATCACACCCCCGAAAAAAAACCGCCCCACCCAATCAAGGGCGAGGCGGTTCGTATTACGTACGGCGGTGTTTTGCCGTTTGCCGGTGTCGGTTTTGTTGGGTTGCCGAATAGCCGGTATTCCAACGTTCACCGATGAGATGGCACAGAGACGTGTCCACTACATCAGACTACCTACCGGCCTTATGCAGATTTGCGTAAGCGCTGAAGAATCCGGCTCACAGCCTCAACCAAGGTCAGTTGCACCACAGTGCCTGATCCAAGGTGTGCAAACTCTGGACAGGATTTCACTTCAGCCAGATGCGTCAGGCACATCTCGGGGCCTAGTTTAAAAAAGGTGTCCACCGTCTTGCCTTCCTTGCTGTCGGGAGGATGCCCAAAAGGTTTGAAATAGGCGGCAGGGGTGTTCGCTCTCACTTCTTTAGCGTATTGCTGATGCACCCATTGAGCAAATGCAACGTCCTCGGGTTGAGTCTCTCCAAGGCGTTCTGCGTAAGGGCGGAGATTAATGCAGCAACTTAATTGCTCATTGTCCTTGAACTTGAAGGACAGCCGGACGGGCGTATCTCGTACAGCGGCTTCAATGACCCACGGATCTGCGTAGTAGCCGCTCCCATGACCCAGCCACAATAGTTGGTTGGGTGATAACGGTAGCGCGCCGGTCAGGCCCAGCACAAAGGAACGATATTGGGAATCGGTGATATTGATTGGCATGGTGTTTCCTTGGTTTATTCAGATCAAAGAGAAAACCCTACCCACAGGGCAGGGTTTCCTGAAAAGACCGTATCAGGCGATCTGCAATGCTTTCAAAATCGGCAGCCGTTTCTCAGCAAATTCATTGGCTTGACGAGTCAGTTCGGCAAGGTTTTCTTCGGCAGTCGGTAGGAGTTGGCCGTCCTTGATCAGTGACTCGCCTTGCGCAGAGAGAAGCTGCCAAACTAACTGTGCCCAAGTGGTGGGGGTTTTGTGGCCTTGCTGACGAATGAGTAAAAAGAGTTGTTCGAAGCGGTTAACCGTAATTCCACCACCGGTGACTGGGCTGGCTAGGTAGGCAATATCGTTGCGGCTGCGGGCGAGCAACAGTAGACGGGAATTAAGCGCATCGCAGGTTTTACGGGCTTTGCGGATGGTGTCTTCGTCCTGAATGACGACAAGATGGCCCGCTCCGCTAAGCAGCAGCACTGCTTCTGCCAGCTGGAACATGTGGATGCCCCGATCTGATAAAGCCTGTTCAAGCTGATTGAGTGTCTTGGGTTTATGATCGGCCAGTTGGTCGAGGATCGGAGCATATATGCTTTCGTTCATTACAGCTTCGCCTAAGGCACCGATTACCTTGAGCGATATTTGGTCTCGTGGGGTAGTCAGTAGCACACGCACGGCACACAGCGCTTCAGCCTGTTCAAGCTTGTTCATTTGACGTGCTCCCTTAACCCAATAATCCTTGCGGAATTGCTGGTTGACCATAAAGTCGCGCACGCTCTGGCGGAACATTGGGTCGGGGATGTCCTTGAGCAGGGCATATTGTTCTGTAGAAAGGTTAATTGCTTCGACATGGTCAAGGTAATTGGCCGAACAGGCAAACTGCAGCTTGGCTGGCTCTAGCCACTCAGCCATCGTTGCAAAGTGCATCGGATGCCAGTCACGATTGAAGTATTCATGTGCTAGATAGTGGCGGTTTTGGCCCTTCAAGGTATTCAGACGACCAGCGACCAGCGGATTGGCACGGGCGAAGGCAGGATTGGTTTTCATGAGTTGGTCAGCAAAGTCGATGGCGCCATCGATTCGGCTGACAATCCCTCGGCCTTCGGCTCCAAGGATTTCAGCGTGTTGTGTCATTAAGTGACGCATCGGCGCGAAGCTGGCCCAGCCGGGTAACGTGTTATAGCTAATGTAAAGTACACCACCGACTTTCAACTTACGGCGGATAAAATCGACCATGACAGTACGGTTTTCGTCAGAGATCCAGCTCCAGATACCGTGGACGCCAATATAGTCAAACTCGGGGAGGTCTGGGCGCTGGGCAAAATCGGCAAACGCATCGTCGAGTAATTGGGCGCCGCTGCCGGAGGCCTTGGCCAACTCTTGGGCAAAAGCGGCTTGGCTGGGGTTGAAGTCTGTGCCGTGCCATTGGGTGATCGATGCCGCAGCGTGGATGTTGGCGCTCAAACCTTGGCCGAAGCCGAGTTCGCAGGCGGTACCAAATTCAGGCAGGGCCAAACCGGCGTTGAGAAACGCCATCTTGACGCGCAGCGGGTTCAGTTCGGTGTAGTAGCCGTAGGTGTAGCCAATATCGGCCACATAGCCGGCGGTCCAGTCTGTCATGATAGGTTTTTCCTTAAAAAAAACCGCCTCACCCAATTCAGGGTGAAGCGGTTCGGTGTTACGTACGGCGATGTTCTGCCGTTTGCCGGTGTCGGTTTTGTTGGGTTGCCAAATAACCGGCATTCCAACGTTCACCGATTTGGTGGGCACAGAAACATGCCCACCCTACCGAGCTTACGCAGGTTATGCCACAAAATTATCAGCTACGAGCGCTCCAGCACCAACTCCGGTAAGCTTACCAATCAGAACGATATCACCAGCTTCAATATTGGTGTTTGTTCCAAGGGTAGCTGCGTCATAAGAATAAATGTAGGCGTTGGAGTTTTGATACGCTACTAAGTAGCCCGTCCCTGATGCAGATGTTGTTAATGTTACAGCTGTGTCAGCGTTAACCGCCTTTAGCGCTAACAATAAACCAGAGCCATCGGTGCTTGTATCAAGGCTTGATCCACTCAGAATCAGGCTAATTGCACTGATTTTGCTTGCAGTTAATGTGATGTCATTGGTCGCAATAGGAGGGGCTGTTACCAAATCAGTACCAGTTAATACGCCATTGACGCTGATCTTATCGTAACCAGTCACTGAACTTGCACCTGCAGTAAATCCAGTAATGGTATCGTAACCACCAGAGTTACCCGCAAATTTAACAGTATCTGTACCACCAGCGGCCAGCGAAATACTGTCACTACCAGCACCACCAACGAAGGTATCGTTTGCTGAGCCACCAGACAAAGTATCGTTACCGGAACCACCAGTGATTACTGTCTCACCAGTAGCAGAACCAATTAAGGTCATGCCACCACCAGTGATTTCGCTCGCATTGATAACATTACCTGTTGTAGCAGTCCCTGCACTCACATCAACAGTGCGAAGACCAGCTGCATAGGCAGTAACATCTGGAGAAATACTTACAGCAGCAGTATTGGCTGCAGCTTTGATTGTTTCTACACTCGAAACACGAGCAAACGAAACATCATTAGCTAAAGTAAATGCAGTACCTGTAGTACCTACTAACAGGGTATCAGTGCCTTCACCACCAACAACGCTATCGACAAATGCAGTTCCACCGTTGTGAATATCAGCAACCAATTTGTAAACGATAGTATCGTTACCAGAACCACCAGTAATGGTATCGATCGCGGCGGCAGCAGCACCTGTAATAGTTACTGCATTAGTGAATGCCGACACATTTACAACGTTATTACCAGTCGCACCAGACAGATCAATGGTCTTGATACCAGCGGTTTGTGCTGTTGTACCTAAGGTCAGACTAATTGCTGAAGTGTTGGCAGCAGTAGTGATTTTCTCAATGCTGCTTGCATTCGCCCAGCTATCGGTCGCTGCAACAGTGATAGCAGTACCTGTGGCAGTAAAGTTGATAGCATCATCACCATCACCACCGTTAATGGTGTCTAACAGCGCATTATTGCTAAACAGCAAGGCAGCAGTACCGTAGTTGAAGGTATCTGCTTTGGTACCACCCACCAAGTTATCACCACCAACAGAAGAACCTGTAATGCTGTTCTTAGCGTTAGCGAGGCCTTTCACTGTAGTTGCTGCGGTGTTTGCACTTGCATCAGTTGTGAAGGTCATTGCTGCAACGCTGGTTTCTGTTGCAGTTGAACCAACCAGCTTGCTCAGATCAACGGTGGTATCAGAGCTGGCAACTTTGACTGTTACAGTGTTAGTGTTACTTGCAGCAGTTGACAATACGTTGTAGGTTTTTTCATTCAGCAGATTTGCTTGAATTTCTTGGTTTGCACCATTTGCAAACTCAATGGTTTCAACACCAGCCAAAGAAATAACCCCAGAAGCATCTTTGATCAGTTTGGAGTTAGCAACAAACTTCAGCTTGTCCAGCGTACCATCACCCAAATCAATATTGACAACTTTGTTAGAGTAATCAGCACCAGCGAGGGTCAACGTATCATTACCAGCACCAGTTTGTACTGTAGAATCAATCTGGTTGGTTAATGTTACGACGTCATTCGCGCTACCTGTTTTCACAGTACCAACAACTAAAGCTGTTGGCGTCACGGTAACCACACCAGTGGCAGCAGACGCGTCAAGGGTTGCAGCAGTCAGCGAGGCGCCATTCGCTGTTACAGAGCCAGAACCTGTAACGGTAACAGTACCAGTACCAACTGTTGAAGTGCCACCCAAAGTCAGGTTGTTTGCACCACCCTTGATAGCTACATTCGAATTGGCTGCTGAAGCAGTCAAACCATTGATATTGTGTGCTACGGCAGCACCACCTGCAGTTGCGTCGACGGAAGCGTCGATGGTGACGGTTTTTGCTTGGGTAATAGTTAATCCAACAATGTCAGCAGCATTTGCATCACGCACTTCATCATCTAACTTCAATGTAACATTATTGGTTGCTGCACTTGCTGCTGTCCCAACAGCCAGAGTACCACCACTTTGGTCAGCTTTATAAGTTACAGCCTGACCAGACTTCACAGTCAACGTTTTACCGGTGTTATCAACATTCACCAGCAATTTATCGACCAAGTTGGTGCTGTCAACCAAGTTAACAGTACCAGCAGCAGTTGCTAATTCCAAGGTGAAAGTACCTGCACCAGAATCAACAACATTCAATGCAGAAGAAGTCCCTGCCTCAATGGAAGATGCATCGACTGTCAGAGTAACGTTTTGGTCACCATTAACAATCACATCGGTCAGTGCGGCAGAACCACTTGCAGCCATTGTATAAGTTGCTGCACCACCATTGCCCGAGATAGTCAAGGAGGTTAGTGCATCGGCATCACCAATTGTAGAAGCGCCAACGCCAGATAACACTGCACTTGTTATATCTAAGTCAGTACCAGCATTAGTTGTACCTGCCAAATTGATAGTCCCGCCAGCAGTCACGTTCAGTTTGCCAGCTGCATCCAATTTGGAGATGGACACATCACCAGCAGCCTTAACCGTAGTATTAACAGAAGCGGCGGCATCAGAGATGGTCACATTACCAGCGGTAGAAGTGGCATTGATGATTTGAGCAGCAGTACCTGACAAGGTCAGATTTTTAGCTGCGGTTGCAGTCAACAATCCAGTACTGGCATTTGAAGTAGCGTTCAGGAAACCTGCGCCTACCACAGTAACATCAGCTAAAGCACCAGTTACTGTTACTGTTGTTGCTGCACCTGCAGAACCCGCTGCTTTTGCTTCAACAGTCATGTTGTTGCTTGCAGTACCCGCCACAGCTACCGAGTTGAAATCATCGCTTGCAACAACTTTGGCATTATTGCTACCTTGGGCGGTAACATCTAGTGCGTTCACAGCAGAAGTAGCACGAATCACGTCGAAGTTAAAGGTTTTAACATTCGAGAAATTTGTTGCAGCGAAGTCAAGAGCTGTCGCTGATGTGCCGCCCGTTGCTGTTGTCGCGTCAAAGTTGACGTTAACAGTTTCAAAGTTACGCACTAAACCCGAGTTAGCTGCAGTTACATCAACCTCTGTTGTCAAGGTGAAAGTATCTGTATCGGTGGTGCTAACATCCAGAATGTTGTCTGTGCTGTTAAAGGTGGTAGAGGTTGCCGTGGCAGAAATTGTACCACTCACCACATCATTACCAGTTGTACCGGTATAGTTGTCTGCACTTGCAGTCAAAGCAAAACCAGTAGGTGTCACACCACCGGTGTTACCAGCAGTTGCACCACCATTTGGATTGACAGTCAGTGCACCTACATCGACAGGATTAGCACCTGCTGCAGGCACGCCAGCAGCTACACCCAACGATAATTTGACAAAATCAGCATAGCTTTGAATCGAGCCACCCGTACCAGCCAGTGAATCACCACCAGTTTGGAATTGGAAGGAAGCAGCACCCAAAACAGTGATTTCTGCACCGTTGTTCAGTTTCAACAACAAAGCATCATTCGACACTTTTGCACTTGTGATTGCCAAGCCACCAACCAGTTGCAGGGTGTTAGTACCTTGGGTATCAGTAATTGTGATTTTCTGATTTGGATTCAGTGTTGCAGCAGTCAACACATAGCGATCGTTACCTGCGCCTGCACTTACGTTTGTCAGGTCAGAACCTTGCAGGATGTTGATGTCGTTACCAGTCGTAAAAGCCATCTTTATAAAGCTCCTTTAGGGATTTTTCAACGTGATGCTTTTAGCAAACACGTTGATTACTCCCTCACATCCAAAAGGGGTGTGAGGGAACCGCTTAATTAAACAATTTCAACAGCTACGGTTGCTGGATCAACAACACCAGCCAAAGTCACGGTCACAACCTCACCACCGTTTGCATCGTTACCAAAGTTAATCACAGTTTTGTTAGCAAACGGATCCACTTGAACGGCAACATTTTGTTGGCCATTCAACTGTGCCAAGTTTGTGATTGCAGCGTTTGCAGTTGGTAAGTCAATGCTCAATTTATCGCCGGTCGCAAAACCAGTGATGGTTGGCTGGAAGTTAGTGCCAGCAGTATCAGCCAGAGCACTAGCAACGTTGATCGCAAAGGTATCAGCAGCAGCAGTACCGGCAACACCAGCAGCGACAACGTTGATCACACCACCAACAGGTGTCCCGCCGCCGCCAGTACCACCAGCAGGCTGACCACCGTTCAACTTCGCTGCGCTAGCAGTGGTGAAGTTCAGTGTTGTCAAGGTGCTCCATGCTGTTGCGGCCAAGTCGATCGAACCCAACTCGGTCACGGTCAAGTCGTTTGCGGCTGCGCCGTCAACCACTTGGAACACTTTACCGACATTGTGTGCATCGTAAGACACATAGATGTGTTTCGAAGCACCAGCGGTGGTTGCATCATCCAGACCCACGTACAGTTTCTTGATTTCAGCAATCAGCGTGGAGTTGGTTGGAACAGCGATGTCAGCAGCGATAGTCACGGAACCATCAATGTTGCTCACTGCGTTGGTCACGCCGCCAGTGGCTTTCACGCCGAAGGCAGAGAAGTCGAATGCATCGAAGCCAGCACCAGCAGCAGTGAAGTTCACCACAGTGTCTTTACCGAAGGCAGCGTTGTACACCAACACTTCGTTGCTGTCGTCGAAAGTGGTTGTTGCATCAGTACCAGCAGTGGTGCCCAACACGATCACATCGTCACCAGCGCCGCCGGTGATGGTGTTGTCGCTGGTGGACAAGCTGTTGTTACCAGTGATCACAACTGCACCATCGTTAGCCAACTGGGTCACATAGTCACCGTTGGTGGTGTAGGCGTTGTAAGCAGTGGTCATTGCAGCGTGGACGCTAGCAGCAGTGATGTTTGCAGCAGTCAGGCCATAAGCAGCACCCACAGCAGCCAACTCAGTTGCCGACAATGCAGTCACTTCGTTCAGGGTCAATGGAGTCACAGCAACGCCGAGGTCGGCATTGGTCATCACACCGTCGATCAGCGACTTCACAACCAAGGTGTTAGCTGGGCCGTCTTCAGCAACCAACAATTTGCTCAACACTGGGTCGAGGTTGATGGCTTTTTTGATCGCTTGGTTCAGTTCGAGGTCGGTGGTTTTGTAACCGGTACCAGGAACAACGATCGTTGCGCTTGGGATACCTTTGAAAGTCACAACCACTTTGCTGTTGTAGAAGTTGTAAGTTTCGTTGGTGTCGGAACGCAGATCGTTGATGTTACGCTCGAACGCATCAGTCACCACTGCAGCATTGGTTTGATCCAATGTGTTGAACACCCAAACGCCATTAACGTTGGAGGTCTTAGCAACTACAGCTGTTGCCACACCGTTGTTGTAACCCGTTGCACCAGAGGTGTTCACGGTTTGGAAACCGGTGTTGTCGGTGTAGATGGTATCGTTACCGTCACCACCGTTGATCACCACATCACCAGCACCTGGGGTGCGGATGGTGTCGTTACCAGCACCACCATCGATAGTGATGTTGTTGTTCAGGTCTTGGTTGTTGTACCAGTTTTGGTTGTTACCTGGGTTGTTACGAACACCATTCACGATGTCGTTGTTAGCCAGTTTCAGAGTGATGGAATCATCACCTGCGCCACCATCCAGTTTGAAGGTGAAGTCTTCACGACCAGCAACCATCAGGCTGCGGCTGCCAGTGACTTGACCGTCAACATCAACCACCATGGTGTCGTTACCGGAACCACCGAGGTATTGGAAGTTAGCGATAGAACCAGTACCAAAACCGTTCAGGCCATTGCCTTGGGTGTTGGTTTCAACTGGATTGTTTTGGGTATCAACCAAGTTCATGTACTTAGCGATCGAACGTGCAGTCACTTCAGCAGTGAATGCCAAGTTGCCGCCCATTGCGGAACCGTCGATCAAACGAACATCGGAGAAACCGTAAGCATTGTGTTGCAGTGCGCTACCTGGCAATGCAGTGTCGATGCCAGTGCCGTAGGCTGTGCCGGTACCAGCCGATACGCTACCTGGAGCAACGTTGTTGTCAACATTGCTGTTACCCAAAGAAGCAGCGACGTTGCCGTTAACGGTCAGGTTGCCTTTGTCTTTTTCAGTACCAACGTAAGCAAAGCTGCTGCTGCTGGTCACGCCGTTCTTGATAACAACTTCTTGCAGGGTGTTGTTAGTCGAGTTGATGGTTTGCAGTTTGCTGTTGTCGCGAACTTCGATTTCGAAGCGTTCAACGCCCAAGGAAGTGGAGGTATCGCCCACAGACAAGCCACCGATCACCAGATCGCCACCAGTAGAACCACGACCCACATCGTCCAAGATCACTTTGCTGGTCACTTTGTCGGTGCTCACAGCAGAAGCAGTAGTCATGAATGTGTGCAGACCGGAGCTAGCAGGCACGCCGTTTTTCGCCAACCATGCATCGCCAGAAGCAACGGTGCTCAGTGCAGCTGCGCCACTGTTGGACAGAATCAGCGGGGTCACTTGTACTGCTTGACCGGAGATGGTGTCAGTACGGGTGATTGGGGTACCCAAAGCGGCAGTCACGCCAGCCAAAGCTGGGTTTGCAGCCAAGGCTGCGTTCACAGCAGTCAGCAACTCAGCGTAGGTTTGTGCTGCGTCGATTGCGTCGGAAGTAACAGTCTGCTCAACGCCACCCAACAGGAACTTGAAGCCCCAGTATGGGTTGTCTTTCAGGGCAGCGCCACCAGCAGCCAAGCTACGGGTATCAGCCAATTCGATGGTCAGTTGGCTGGAGCTGTTTTTCTGAGCGCGCAGCGAGTACTGGTCGAAGTAGAAGCCGAAGTCAACATGGCCTGGGTCGGTTTCGACCATAGCGATGGTGATGTCTTTGGTAATTTGTGTTGGCAGAATGCGAACGTCTTCAACCACCAGGTCAGCACGGCTGTTGCTGTTTTCCCAGTAGTTCACGCCATTCATGCGATCAGCATCAACAGTCACTTGGTTGGTCACGATGTTGTTGTCACCGGAGCTACCGTTTGCATCAACGGATTGAGCACGGATTACAACGTTTTCAACGCTCTTGGTGGTTGCGTTGATCGCGAAGTTGGAAGCATTGCCCAAGTTCAAGGACAGGGTGTCGGTACCGGCGCCGCCGTCAACTGCATCACCCGATTCGAAGGTGTTGTTGTTGCCGTTGAAGTCTGCAGTGAAGGTATCGTTTGCTTCGGTACCAATCAGGTTGTCCAAACCAGTGGTCAGGTTGAACGATTTGGAAGCAGGTGCATCGATCGCAGCGATAGCAGCAGTTTTGGTTGCTGCTTCTTGAGTGACGTTGGTCAACTGCAAGTTAGCTGTTGGGTTTTTGCTGTTGACGTAGGCAGTTGCCACTTCAACGCGGTTTTGCAATTGGGTTTTAGCAGCAGCAAAGTTGGTGTCGCTGGTGCTCACCAAGAATTGAACTGCGCTCAGTGCAGCGGAGCCGACGTTGCCGCCGTTGGCATCTAACATGCCTTTCAGGGCGCCAACTGCAGCAGTTTTGGTTTCTGCGGAAACAGCGTTACCCAACAGCACGTCAGCCAATTTAGCGGCTTTAGCATCGTTGAACACTGGGTAGAAATCTTTGGTGAATTGGGTGTTGCCCAACTCAGCAGCCAATGTGTTGACGTTAGCGCGAGTGGTCAGGTCGTTAGTGATGGCGCGGGAAGGTGCCATGCCAAACAGGCCAGCGGCCAAATATAAAACGTGATCAGCAGATACAGCCATGAAAAAGCTCCTAGCTAGGTTGAGAAACACCCCGAACATTCGGGAAGGTTCGGGATGTGTCGCTAAAGGGGTACGTACCCTAAAACTTAAAATCCCTGGAATCGGCAGTATACCGACCTTGTTCAAAATCGATGTGATGCACGTCACACGAAATTGAAATTTGTGCGGTTGCGTACAGATCGTTACACAATAGCCGGCACAAAATTAGCGTGGCATGGTAGCGCACGGAATGGGAAAAACACAAACATTAACATTGAATCATCTAAAAAGAGTGGGGGATTTGCGACAGAAACTCATCGTGTGTCGTTCCTTTGGGGTGACGGAGCCGTAGCAATCGCTGTTTGTTTTATTGTTATTATGGGAATGTTGGGCTGCCAAACATCAGCAACCCAACCCACGCTGTCTATAAAGACGGCATCTTGCATAATTCCATATTCCATGACTTTCAGCACAAGCGGAGAAAAAATGCCTTTCACATCAAAAAACGATATAAATGTACTGCAGCAAAATGATGCTCAGACAGTTGGCGCCGGTGGAGGGGATGATCGTTACATCCTGACACTTTCCACTTTGTCAACGAACCAAAAAATTCAAATCAGTGATGCTCAAGGAAGTAACGTTTTACATTTGGTAGGTGGGTTGGTCATCTCAGCCAGTAAGGTTGCCTCGGACACCTTACTGTTAAAATTGACAAATGGGGCAGAGATTACCATTTTAGGTGCGTCTAGCTTTACGTTTCAGACAGGGGGAGATTCCCTTTCCGCTATCGGTGGCAGCAAACAAAATTTTACACAGTTTGTCACGCAAAGTTTAGGAACATCAGTTCCCGTTGGGGCCGCTATCCTCAACGGTAAAACAGTGACTGTCAATGACTCTGGAGGAACAACATTAGTAACAACGCCAGAGGGAGACACAACGGGTGGCTCTGCACCTTCCAGCTTGTTTTCCACGGCCCAAACCAAAAGCTACACCGATAACAATATCGACACCTTGCCAAGTGCTAACGATAGTTTGGTACGAACCGTGGCGAGTTCTTACCTCTGGCAAAAACAAGCCCTCACCTATGGCTTTAACCAAACCTTGCCGAGCGAATATCTGACTGACAATGATTTAAAAAGCCAGATCAACCAATGGCAAAAACTGAATACAACCGAAACCAACGTAGCTCGGGCAGCAATTGATCGACTAGGCCAACTCACGCCCCTGACCTTTACCGAAGCCAGCGGCAACAGCGGAGACATTCGTTTTAATGTTATTTATATCCCTGGAGATACCGCAGGGTTTGCCTATATGCCAACCAACGGCGGTATCACAGCAGTGGAGGGTGATGTCTTCCTCGACTCGGAAATGCGCTCACAATACAAATTTGCAGCAGGCGACCAAGGTTACATGACCGTTTGGCACGAGTTGGGTCATGCCATGGGTTTAGAACACCCCTTTGAGGGAACCTATACCCTCAGCAAGAGCTTAGACAACTGGGCCAATTCAATTATGTCGTATACACCGAGCAAAAGCTTAGTGTTGAAATTCACTGCATCAGGTAATAGTGCCAATGTGGCTGCCGATTACAATGCAGCACCTGCCGATTTTACTTTGCTTGATGTCGCTGCTTTACAAGCGATGTACGGCGCTAACACCAACTATGCCACCGGTGATAACACCTACAGCGTTGATGCTGTCAATAAAAAGACCCTTACCATTTGGGATGCCGGTGGTAACGATACGATTGATGCCAGTACCGCCACCGGTCAATCCATCATCGACATGCGTGCGGGTCAATTAGCCTCGATCGACATTCAAACCATTGCCATGCAAGCAGCGGTTACCAAAGCCTATTACCAGTCGATGGGTTTAAATGGTATGGACAGCTGGGTTGATAGCGTATATGCCACACCAGACTATGCCTCAAAGCTCTACACGGGTGAAAACAACCTAGTGATTACTTATGGCACGATTATCGAGAACGTCAAAACCGGTGCCGGTAACGACACGGTGAAAGACAACGCTGTCAACAACACCATCACCACCGGTAGTGGTGATGATGCAATTTATCTGGGTCGTGGCGGCTTTGATACTGTCAATGGCGGTAGCGGTACCGATACGGTTTACCTTGATGTGCTGAAAGCCGATGTGCAAACCGGCAAACTTGATAATGGTAATTTCTTATTGGTCGGCAGTGGTTTTGCCGCCGAGTTAATTGGTGTTGAACAAATTCGCTACGGGAACGGTGAGATTTTCACTGTTTAAGTGGGTGTGGTGCCGTCACCCCTTTGGGGTGGCGCACCATGAGATGTGGTGGGCACAGAAACGTGCCCACCCTACGAAACTTTTTTTGGCCCTAGCTGAGCAAGCGTTGTAGATATTGACCGTAGCCATTTTTTGCTAAAGGTGCGGCTAGGGTAGCCAGTTGAGCGTCATCAATCCAACCACTGCGCCAAGCAATTTCTTCTGGACAGGCGACTTTCAGGCCTTGGCGGTGTTCGATTGTGGCAATAAATTGGCTTGCTTCTAACATCGACTCATGCGTGCCAGTGTCTAACCAAGCATAGCCACGCCCCATCACTTGTACATCTAGCTGTTTTTCTTGCAAATACACTGCATTCACATCGGTAATTTCTAACTCACCACGTGCTGAAGGGCGAATCGATTTTGCAATATCAACAACACGGTTATCGTAGAAGTACAAACCGGTCACGGCATAGCGTGATTTAGGTTGCTTGGGTTTTTCTTCGATACTGATGGCGTGGCCAGCGGCATCAAACTCCACCACACCATAACGCTCAGGGTCGTTGACCAAATAAGCAAAAACTGTCGCGCCCTGTTCTTGCTTGGCTGCCGAGGTCAACAGCCCAGTGAAATCATGGCCATAAAAAATATTATCGCCCAACACCAAGGCACAGCTGTCTTGGCCAATAAAAGATTCACCAATAATAAACGCTTGTGCCAAACCATCAGGGCTTGGCTGCACTGCGTATTGCAGCTGAATCCCCCATTGACTGCCATCGCCTAAGAGTTGTTGGAAACGTGGTGTGTCTTGTGGTGTGGAGATAATCAAAATCTCACGAATCCCCGCCAACATTAAGGTGGTCAGCGGATAGTAAATCATTGGCTTGTCGTAAATCGGTAGCAGCTGTTTTGAAACAGCAATAGTAGCGGGATAGAGCCGTGTGCCAGAGCCACCGGCCAAAATAATCCCTTTGCGAGTTGTCATGGTGGTTTCCAAAATCGTTATTGTCGCAGAAGTGAGTGAACAACCGCCGGCAAAGCATGTGACCACGAAGGCAGATAGATACCATAGTGTTGTTGTAGCCGTTGGCAGTCGAGGCGGCTGTTTGCTGGGCGTGGGGCCGGCACCGGATATTCGCTGCTTGGAATTGCCGCAATCGCTGCGGCATCCAATGCCAAGCTGGCCCCTTGTTGTTGTGCTAATCGAACAATTTCACAGGCAAAAGCATGCCACGATACCGCACCGCTGGCCGTCAGATGGAATACGCCCCATGCGGCTTGCTCAGGACATTGCCACAGTTGGCGCAGCACAGCCGCTGTGACATCTGCAATCAACGAAGCCGCCGTGGGCGCACCAATTTGATCAGCCACCACGGATAAGGTTTTGCGTTCACGAGCAAGACGTAAAATCGTGCGAACAAAATTGCCGCCAAAATCGCCATACACCCAACTGGTACGGAAAATCAGGGCTTTTGCCCCCGAGGCCAAAATGGCTTGTTCACCCGCCAATTTGCTACGGCCATAGACAGATTGTGGGGCGGGGCTATCGCTTTCGCGATAGGGCGCACTGTGTTGTCCATCAAATACATAATCGGTTGAATAATGCACCAACACCGCACCCAAGGCAGCGCAAGTTTCTGCCATCACCTGCGGCGCAGTGGCATTGACCGCAAAAGCAGCATCAACTTCACTTTCTGCCTTATCAACGGCAGTCCATGCGGTAGCATTAACGACGATATCAGGCGCCAGATCCCTCAGCGTTTGCCGCAGTGCCACACTGTCACAGATATCCAGCTGCGCCCGTGTCAGGCTGTGTAACTCACCAACACAGGCGAGAGCGCGTTGTAATTCATGCCCCACTTGACCATGAGCGCCCAACAATACAATACGAGGAAAATTATTCGGCATACTGTTTCCCTAACCACTCACGGTAGGCACCGCTTTGCACTTTTTCCACCCATTCCGGATGGGATAAGTACCATTCCACGGTTTTACGAATGCCGGTTTCAAAGCTTTCTTGTGGTTTCCAACCCAGTTGATCGATGATTTTGCTGGCATCAATGGCATAGCGGCGGTCGTGCCCCGGGCGATCTTGCACAAAGCGAATTTGCTCACGATAGCTCGCACCATCGGCTCGAGGTTGCAGCTCATCTAAGATGTCACACAGGGTATGTACCACTTCCAGATTGGTTTTTTCGTTACAACCGCCGACATTATATGTCTCACCCACTTGCCCAGCCGCCAATACCCGTTCAATGGCGCGGCAATGATCGACTACATACAACCAATCACGCACATTTTTACCATCACCATACACTGGCAACGCTTTGCCGTTGAGGGCATTTAAAATCATCAACGGAATCAGTTTTTCAGGAAAATGATACGGGCCATAGTTGTTAGAACAATTTGTGGTCAAAACTGGCAGGCCGTAAGTGTGATGCCAAGCGCGAACGAGGTGGTCGCTGGCGGCTTTACTGGCAGAATAGGGACTATTCGGTTCGTAACGATGTTGTTCGGTGAAAGCGGGGGCAACATCAGTTAAAGAACCATAGACTTCATCCGTCGAAACATGCAAAAAGCGGAAAGCCTGACGAGTAGGTTCTGCTAGCGTTTGCCAATAGCCGCGCACGCTCTCCAGTAGGGAAAAGGTGCTGACAATATTGGTTTGAATAAAATCGGCTGGGCCGTGAATAGAGCGATCCACATGCGATTCCGCCGCAAAGTTCAGCACAGCACGGGGTTGATGTTGTGATAACAGCGCATCCACCAATGTTCGATCACCGATATCTCCCACCACAAGCTGTAAACGTGGGTCGTTTTGATAGTGGGCCAAATTATCTGGATTGCCGGCGTAGGTCAGTTTGTCCAATACCACCACCGGTTCTTGCTGGTTGGCTAACCAATTTAAGACAAAATTACTGCCAATAAAGCCCGCACCACCTGTCACCAGAATCACGTGCAATCCTCAACTGATAAAAAACAACGATTATACTCACAAGCCCTTGCCTAATCAGCGATTTGAACATGTCTTTGTCTGCACCTACTACCTTGTCTGATGTTGTTGTAATGGTACCAACCTATCAGGGAGGGCAAGATTGGCTGCAATGGATCGACCATTATCAGCGCTTGCGTTATCGCCCAGCCGAAGTGTTGGTCATCGATTCTGGCTCACACGATGGCACCGCCGAGGCAGCACGCGCGGCAGGCTTTACTGTGCAACACATTGACAGCCGCGATTTCAATCATGGTGCAACGCGCCAACAAGGGGCTGATTATTTACAACGCTATCCCTTTGTGGTGTATCTGACACAAGATGCGTGGTTTGCCGACCCAGAGGCTTTATGGCACTTGCGGCAAACTTTCAACGACCCAAGCGTAGGTGCGGCCTATGGGCGACAATTACCCCGCCCTGGGGCAGGCGTTTTGGGAGCACATGCCCGTTTATTTAACTACCCTGCCACCAGCCGCCGGCAAAGCCGCGCCAGCATTCCACAGCAAGGGATTAAGGCCAGCTTCATGTCGAACAGTTTTGCTGCCTATCGACAAAGCGCGTTGCGAGAGATTGGCGGCTTTCCAGCCCAAATTATTTTGGGAGAAGATGCGTGGGTTGGCGGCCGTTTGGTGTTGGCAGGACACGACATTGCCTACTGTGCTGAAGCACAGGTATTCCATTCCCATGACTACTCCCTATGGCAAGAAATGAGCCGCTATTTTGATATTGGTGTTTTCCACCAACAAGCGGCATGGCTAAAACGTGAGTTTGGTGCTGCCGAGGGCGAGGGGGCACGTTTTGTGCGTTCGGAGTGGGCGTATTTGTGGCAACATCAGGCATGGCGGCTGCCTGAAGCTGCTGCGCGAACGGTGTTGAAATATATTGGCTACCGCCTTGGACAATCTTATCAACGTCTTCCTCGATCGCTGTGTCAAAGATTGTCAATGCACCGACGATTCTGGTAGTCAGTCAAACTACCATTTTGACCATATAGTCTAATCAGCTGTGTCATAATGGCCGCAAGGCCAACAATCTGTTGGCCAATATTGTTTTCTTTTTGAAAAATTCATTTGGTATGAGCCAAAAAAAATTCGATACCGAACAAAACAAAAGCATAAAAAACACTGCAATTCACCTGTTATTGGCAGATCGAATCGCGGTGCGCTTTTTGCTGCGAGAGAATAGACACACTCTCCTCGCTTCGCTGTCGCTCAATATCTTGTCTTTAGCCCTACCGTTAGCGATTTTGCAACTGTATGACCGCATTATTCCAAACCAATCAACAGGGACTTTGTTGATGCTGGCCTTGGGTGTGGGAGCGGCCTTAATTGCTGAAAGCATTCTGACATTAGCGCGTTCGGCACTGACCGCATGGACCGGTGCCAAGTACGAACATGTGCTCTCATGTAGCGCAACAGAACACTTGCTTAACTCGGATATGCGAGCGTTTGAAAAAACCGGCGCTGGTAGTCATCTCGAAAACTTACAGAGTATTGGTTCTCTGAAAGATTTTTTCTCTGGTCAGGTCGCTGTGGTGTTGGCCGATTTGCCGTTTGTGTTGATCTTTGTTGGCATGATTATCTACCTTGCCGGTTGGCTGGCTTTAATTCCAGTCGGATTGTTTAGTTTGGTCTTATTGGCAGCGTTAATTCAACGCCGTCTGTTGCGTAAAACATTAGAAGACAGCGCGCTTGCACAAGAACGCCGCTACAACTTTATCTTGGAACTGCTATCGGGTTTATCAGCCATTAAGGCTCAAGGGTTGGAAGATATTATGATGCGGCGCTACGAACGCCTGTCAGAAACCAACTGTATGTATGACTACCAGTCAAGCTTACTCAGTGTACGTGCTTCCACTGTATCTGCAGCCTTTAGCACATCGTCCATGATTCTCGTCGCTGCAGGTGGCAGTATTGGCGTGATGAATGGCTCAATCAGTATCGGTACCTTGGCTGCCTGTAGCCTGTTGACCAACCGTGGTTTACAGCCGTTACAACGGGCAATGGGGATGTGGGTCCAGTTACAACGTTCTCATATCTACCGTGAAAAAGCAGGACATACTTTTGAGTTACCTGTTGCCTATGCACACCAAACAACACAAGAGAATGAAGAAATTCCCGCACCGAGCGGCCAACTGAGCGTAGAAAATCTGAGTTTCCGCTTTGGTGAAAAAGAGCCGTGGATTGTGCAGGAAGTCAACTTACAAGTGCATGCGGGTGAAGCCATCGGCATTCGTGGCGAGGCGGGGGAAGGAAAAACCACGCTGTTGGCGCTGATGTATGGTTTGTTAACACCAAGTACAGGTAAGGTATTCGTAGATGGTGTGTGCCCAGAACAATTTTCCCCCATTGATTTGCGCGGTCGGATTGCCTTTTTGCCACAACGCGCTGTGGTGTTTGAAGGAACAATTTTAGAAAACATCACCCTCTTCCGCGATAAAGAGCACAAAGAATTTGCACTGCAATTAGCTAAACGGGTCGGATTAGATGCGGTGGTGAGTCGATTCGCCAAGGGCTATCAAACCCGTATTGGCCCCGGATCATCGATGGTATTACCCAACGGGGTGGTACAGCGCATTGCGGTAGCGCGGGCATTGGTTGATCGCCCAAAAATTTTGCTGTTTGATGCAGCCAATACCGCGCTGGATGGGACGGGTGATGCGATGGTGCGTGACCTGATGATTGAGCTAAAAGGCCATGTCACGCTCATTATGGTGTCATTACGTCCTTCACTCTTGCGCGTCGCCGATCGCACATTTGAACTCAAAGGGGGACGGCTGCATCCTTTCACCTTACCCCCATTGCCTAATGCACCTGCGGCTGCCGCCGCACCAGTTAAGCAAACCACACCATGACGTCTTCCGTTGTTTTAACCCTGCCTCCGTCTAAGGAGCATGAAATCCAAGCGCGCCACGATGCAATTCGTACTGCCTTGGATCAATTGGGCAAGGTCGATGAAGTTGCCCTGAGCTTGCCTGTTTTGCTTGATGCCCTCGGTTGGCAAGGCGAAGCCCGTGCTGTCGCCGAGGCCTTACCTCACTTTGCCGATCGGCTGACATTTGATCGCCTCTGTAATGTGATGGCGCTGCTGGGTTATGTCAGTACCCGCCTTGAAGTCAATCGTTTAGCTGATGTTGACCATCGTTTATTGCCCTGTTTATTTGAGGGCATCAACGGTGAGGTGTTCGTTTTATTATCTGGAAAAACGACCCTCCCCGGTCTATGGCGTGTCCATGATGTGGCACAAGGGCGAGAAATTGACATCGACCCACGCCGGTATGGTGGAATGGTGTATTTCTTTTCCTCCCGTGAAAACCACCAAGAATTAGCTGATGCGGCTGCCAGTGGTCAATGGTTGTCTTTGGTCTTGGCGCGTTTCCGTCCGGTGTTAGCACAGGTGGCCATTTACACCTTCTTTATTTACATGCTGGCGATTGTGCCACCGCTGTTCACCATGACGATTTACGACCGAATTATTCCGTCGAAATCGTACCTTTCCCTACTGGCTCTGCTGTCGGGGGCAATTTTGGCCGTGTGTGCCGAAGTGTGGTTGCGTGAACGGCGCGGCCACATGCTGGCACATATCGGGGTGCGGCTGAATTTATTGGTCAGTGGTTCGATGATGAACCAAATGATGAAGCTACCGTTATTGGCCACTGAACGTAGTAAGTTGGGGGCGCAGATTATGCGCCTGCGGAATGCCGAGTTTGTGCGCGATACCTTTTCTGGCCATACCGCCATGACGATGTTGGATTTGCCGTTCTCGATCATCTTCATCATCACGCTGGCTTTGCTTGGTGGTTGGTTGGCCGTCGTGCCCTTGATTGCTGCCGTGCTGTATGTGCTGATTGCGCTGTTGATGGCACCGATGATTAGCCGCAACACCGCGTTATCCAGCAAATTGACCTCACAACGGCAAGAGTTTGCCATTGAAACCATCACCAAAATGCGCGCCTTGCGGACGTTGAGTATCACCGACGTGTGGCTGAATCGCTACCGCGAATTGTCGGGCGCAGCCGCGATGGCAGGTTATAAGTCTGCCTTGTTAAATGCCATCATCAGCACCTTAGGCTACGGCATTATGGTCACGGCGGGGGTGATTACCATTGGCATGGGTGCACTGGGGATTATGAATGGCACAGTAACGGTAGGGGCCTTAATCGCCATTATGACCCTCACTTGGCGCGTGCTGACACCGTTACAATCTGGTTTCACCATTCTGAATCGATTGGAGCAGATTCGTACGGGTACCCGCCAAGTCAACCAACTTATGCAAGCGCGGATTGAAGAACAACCCGACCGCAACGATGGCAATACGGTGCCACAGTTACAAGGCCGTGTCGCTTTCTCACGGGTCAGTATGCGTTACGCCAACGACCTTGATCCGGTGTTATTGGGGGTCAGTTTTGATATTAAACCGGGTGAGCGTATCGCGGTGATTGGCCCGAACGGGGCAGGGAAATCAACCTTGCTCAAAACCATTTTGGGGATTTACCAACCTCAGGCGGGGACCATTCGCATTGACGATATCGATTTGCGGCAACGCGACCCGATCAATTTACGCAAAGCCATCGGCTATGTGCCACAGGATTTTTCGCTGTTCTACGGCACCATCGCGCAAAACTTACGCCTTGCCGACCCCACCGCCTCAATGTCTGATCTACAAGAGGCGGCTCGCAAAGCAGGGGTACACGAGCTGATCGAACAACTACCCGAAGGCTATCACCATCGTGTAGGTGATCAACGCTCGGCACAGTTACCAGCCGTGCTACATGCGGGTTTAGCCATTGCCTCGGCGTATCTGCGCAAACCCGGCATTTTGCTGTTTGACGAGGCGATTGACAGTTTGGACTCGGAGCGCGAAACCACACTGATGCAAACGCTGGATGAGCTACGCGGTAAAACCACGGTGTTTATGGTCACCCACCGCCCAGCCCACATGCGTTCTGCTGACCGTTTGCTGGTATTACAAGCCGGTCAATTGGTGTTGAACGATAAACCAGAATTGGTATTACCGAAGTTGCCTCCGGGGTTCTTGTAATCCACTGCCGACTTGTTGATTAACCTTTTGCTTGTGATGGATGGCAACAATGGCTCTATTTTCTTGGCTAGGTAAGCGTTGGGACGGTTTAATGTCCGGCTTTGAACGTCGACGAGCGACGTTTAAGCAACAACGTTTGTTAGCACATTCGCTGTTATTAGAAGAAATCATTGCCCCTGCGGCAGTGTTAAAAACTATCTTCGTTGCGTTTGCCTTGGTGTTGATTTTTGTTGCTTGGGCATCCGTGGCAGAAATGGATGAAGTCACCCATGCTCCTGGTGAGGTGATGTCACATTTATCAATGCAGCGTATCCAACACCTAGAAGGGGGGATTTTGGAAGAAATCAAAGTCCAGCCCGGTGAAGTTGTGAAAAAAGGGCAAACATTGGCCCGTTTACAAAAAAAATCTGTTGAGGCCGACCGTGAACAAACACGGATGCGCGAGTTGGGTTTGCGTTTGGATTTAGAACGAATGCAGGCGGTGCTGGATGGACGTAAACCGGATTTTTCACAAATTCCTGATGCGCCCGAGCTGATGAAAGAAGCGCAGTACGGCCTGTGGGAAGGTCAAGTCAATGCGCGGGCACAACAACGTGATGTGTTGGAAGAACAATATCGACAACGCGATGCCGAGGTGCGTACCTTGTCACAACAAGTCCGTGACCTTGAACGCTCACGGCAATTACTCAGTCAGGAATACGATTCCCGTCGTTCGCTGAGTGAACAAGGCTATGCCCCGCGTTTGCAATCGTTAGATGCCGAGCGGCGATTAAACGACACCCGTACCGACCTCAACCGCCTGAATAATGAAATTCACCGTGCCCAATTGGGTCGCTCCGAGGCACAAGAGCGTTTGGCTGAGATGGAAGCCGACCGCCGCCGCGAGTTGTTAGCACAAATCAACGCCACCACGGTGGAGTTGGCACAGTTGTTGGAAGTGAAAAACAAACAGCAGGATCGTGTTGACCGCTCAGAAATTGTGTCGCCAGTGTCGGGGATTGTGAAAACGGTGATGATTGATACCGTCGGGGGTGTGATTGCCCCCGGTGCGGAAATCATGCAAATCATGCCAACTGACAGCAATTTGTATGTGACAGCACGGATTCAACCACGTGATATTGGCGCAATTAGTGTGAATGATCCCGTGACGATTAAAGTCAGCTCTTATGATTTCTCGCGGTTTGGTGGTATTGAGGGCAAGGTGTCACATATTTTGCCGGGCAGCTTTATGGATGAACGTAACAACCCGTACTTCAAAATTCAGGTCAAGCTGGAAAAAACCTATGTGGGGGTCGATCCTGCCCATACCATTGCGCCAGGTATGACCGTGCAGGCCGATGTCACAACCGGCTCAAAAACTCTGTTGCAATATCTGTTCCGCCCTGTGCAATTGATTGCACAACAGGCTTTTTCTGAACGTTAACGCACTAGGAAGAAACATAGATAAACCTGATAACCGGGTATCAGATTTTATGATTAGCTTTCAGCTTAAGCGAGGCATAGAATGTTTTCTGAACTGGTTACTGCTGTTGCCCTAATACTGGCTGTGCCCACAGCGTGACGTGTTTTGATGTTTCTTCCTCGTGTTTTCCCCCACATGGTTATCCTGCGGGGGATTTTTTTTGGCTGTGTGTTAGACCACTCAAGCGTACGGTATTGACCGATTTATCACGACTTCGCATTTTTTTCCTCTTGCAAGCGTTGTTGTGCTTCGCGCATACGGACGTCTAAGACCGAGCGTAGGTAAAAATCCTCACCTTGGCTGTGATGGGCGAGTTGATATTGTTCTAACGCTGGGCCAAAACGGTGTTGGTAGAAATAGCCATTGCCTAGGGCATAGTGATAACGCAACGGTTCACGATCGGCGTATAGCTTGGCTTGTTTTTGCCACAGGGCAGGATCTTCTGGCCAGCGTTTTAATGCCGCTTCTAACAACGACTGCGCACGAGGGCGGTCTTTGACCAACAAAGCGGTATCAATCTCGCCATAGATCAATCCAAGGTGTGCTGGCCAACGTTGCCGGCCCTGTTGGAAGATGGCAAGTGCGGTCGGTGTGTTCTGTTGCCCTAATTGAATGGTCGCCGCCAGTTGAGTGAGCGCCGGATGTGGCTGCCCCAGTTTTTCACTACGCTGCAAACTTAGCTGTGCCGCTGACCATTGTTTGGCTTGTGCTTGGGCATAAGCCAAGCCATATTGCGTGACAGCCTCCGAGCGAAACCGTCCCTGTTTGAGTGCCTCTTCATAAAACCCAATCGCAGCCAGCGTGCCGTGTTGTTTCACCCGCAACCGTTCCCGCAACAGCAAAAAATCCAGCGAGTCGGCTACCATTTTGCTTGGCAGATTGGCGGCGCGGTTTTCGCTTTCGGTCAGACGTTCGCTGCTCATCGGATGAGTGCGTAAGAAAGCAAGGGCATTGTTATCATTGAGGCGCGTGGATTGGTGTAGGCGGCGAAAAAAGTCACTCATGCCCTGCGGATTAAACCCTGCTTTGAGTAAAATCTCCATGCCAAGACGGTCGGCTTCACGTTCAAAGTCACGGCTGTAGGCTAACTGGTTTTGAATTGCTAAACCGGGGCCAACATTAGCAGCCGCAGCGGCAACTTGATGATTACCTGACACACTGGCGGCCAAAATGGCGGCTAACAACGTGCCAAACATCAATAATGAGTTGTTGCCTTGTTGCTCGACCATGCGCGCAATATGGCGTTGTGAAACATGCGCCATTTCGTGGGCTAATACCGAGGCCAATTCCGATTCATTCTCGGCAGCAAACAGCAGACCGCTATGAATCCCAATCACGCCTCCCGGCATTGCAAAAGCATTGATACTGTTGTCGTCAATCAATAAAAAACGATAACTGTGCTCAGACATCGGGCTGTGCTGCAATAATCGTTGTCCCAACTGTTGCAGGTACTGTTGGCCATCCACATCATCCACCAAGGCACCCACTTCATACATCTTGGCAATCGCTTGTCGTCCAATCGCCCGTTCTTGTTGTACCGAGAATCCTGCCCGTGCCGAATCACCTAAATCGGGCAAGGCTGCAGTGTGTGCAGACACGGGGAGCATGTTGCCACACAGACAGGCAAGCAGCAGATAACGCGCAATCACCGACATATCAAACCTTCCACCACAATATCCATCTTCAGAAACCCAATTAGGCAGCAAGTTCCATCATGGTTTGTCTTGCTTGCCGGATTGGGGCATATTGCCATTTTTCGTTGAGAAATAATCATGACCTCTGCTACGCCCGAACCTACCATCCCTAAACCCTGCCAAAAATGTGGCTCTCCTGCTGAAGTGGTGAAAGCTGGATCACGCCGCTTTTGGGTGCAATGTTCCCGTTATCCCAAGCAGGGAAATTGCAGCACCATTGGTGCCCAAGCGGATAACCGCAAAGAGGCCATTTTGTTATGGAATCGCAGTCGCTAAACCCGATGGTACATCGCCTAGTGTTACCTGCTGGCCACTGGCCAGACTTACTCAGTTTTTTGCTGAGTCGATTTCGCCATGTCAGCCGTGAAGTGTGGTTAGGGCGTTTTGCTGAGGGGCGAGTCTGGGATAGTGAACAACGTCCTTGTCATCCTGATATGCCCTATCGTCCCGGGTTGGCGTTGTTTTATCAACGAGAGGAAGTACAAGAAACACCAGTGCCGTTTTGTGAGCAGGTGTTATACCGTGATGAACGCTTGTTGGTGGTCGATAAACCGCATTTCTTAGCCTGTATGCCTGCTGGGCAACACCAGCGCGAAACCTTGCTCTATCGTCTGCAACACCGCTTAAACTTGCCTAATCTCAGTGCCTTACATCGCTTAGACCGTGAAACGGCTGGTGTGATGTTGTTATGTATCGACCCGCGCTGTCGTGATGCCTATCAAGCGTTATTTCGACTGCGGCAAGTACAAAAAACTTACCATGCCATCGCTCGATTTCGGCCAGAGTTGCCTTTCCCACGTCACTACCGCAGCCATCTACAAGAGCGCGCTGATTCTTTTTTAATGGAAGAGGTAGCGGGTGAAATCAACAGTGAAACGGCGATGGCGATATTGGCACATAACGATCAGTGGGCGCGTTATCAGTTGCAACCCTTAACCGGAAAAAAACACCAACTGCGCCTGCACATGGCGCAATTAGGGATACCGATTCGCCACGACCGTTGGTATCCCACGCTTCGCCCAACGGTGAGCGATGACTTTAGCCAACCGTTGCAACTATTAGCCAAGGAAATCCGTTTTATCGACCCGTATACCAATGAAGCTCGGTGTTTTAGTAGTCAACAGACATTGCTGTTGCCGCCAGTGTAGGGGAATAGAGTTGCCAACGACCTCGCCCCGACCGCTTAGCGTGATACATCGCAGCATCAGCCTGTTTTGAGAGTTCGATTTCAGTGGTGCCATGTTCGGGCGAGAGGGCGATACCGATGCTACAGGAAATGCGTAGCGTATGATCATCGATCACAAACGGTTGTACCAACTGTTGGCAAATCTGTTCAGCCATCTGTGTCGCCAATTCGGTTTGCTGGGTATGCGGCAATAACACCACAAACTCATCCCCCCCAATCCGTGCCACCATATCGCCGAGCCGTAAACAAGCTTGCATCCGCGCTGCGGCTTGTTGCAACAAGACATCACCGATGGCATGACCATAGGTATCGTTAACCGGCTTAAAGTGATCAAGATCGAGAAACATCAAGACACAAGGCTGACCCGCATCCAACTCATATTGCAGCGATTCGGCAAATAAAGTGCGATTTGGCAAACCAGTTAGGGCATCGTGCTGTGCCAAATATTGCATCCGCTGTTGGATATGTTCGCGTTGTGCTAAGGCCTGTTGTAATTGCTGATTAACCGCTTCGAGCTGACGTCGTGCCGCTTGTTCTTGCAGATATTGTTGGTGACGGGCGAGGGTGGCGGCGAAATTATCGGCAGCAAGGCGCAAAAAAGCCTGCTCAGTTTCGCTGAATTGCCGTTCTTGCTCGGTATCATCAAAGCCGACAAAACCAATTAAGCGGCCATCCACCCGCATCGGGTGCATAATCAACGATAAAATGCCTTGGCTGGCTAAAATCTCGCGCCCCGAGCCTTGCATGGCAGGCGGCAGATTGTCCAACGTTGGCACTACCAGCGGCTCTCCCTGCAAGAAAATATCAATCAAGCCGGGAAACACCTCAAACGGCACCCCTTGTAGCTCCTCTTGCTGTGGTAACACCTCCGGTAAACACCATTCATGGGTGTTTGACCACGTACAGGCGGTGAAATCGTTCGAGAAAATATAGGCGCGTGTTGCGCGTAAAAAACGGCCGAGAATTTCTAAACAGCCCAACAAACCACTGTCAACATCATCAATCCGCAGTTGTGCCGTGAGCAACGCCAATTCACCCGCTGCTTGGTGAAAACGATTGAGTGCTAATAGATAGGCTTCTTGTTTTTTACGCTCGGAAATATTACGCGATACACCAAGCACACCAATAAACTGCCCTTTGCTGCCATAAATTCCCGAGGTACTGACCTCAACCCAAACAGTTGAACCGTCTTTACACAGTTGTTCATATTCAGCCGATTGTGCTGGGAACGGTCGCCCTTGTGCGACCTCTGATAGTGCATGATTGAGGTGAGCTTGTGCCAAAGCACGAGAAGCAGGGGCTAAGCGCTCGTCAAAGGTTTGCCCCATGACCTCGGCCACGGTGTAACCGCGTAAACGCTCCACCGAGGGGCTGACATAGGTAAAACGCCCCTTCAAATCCATAATCCAAATCACATCTTGGGCGTGATCGGCTAACAGCCGGTGGCGTTCTTCGCTAATGCGTAGGGCTTCTAAAGCCTGAAAACGCTCGATAGCAATTTCGGCCAATTTAGCCGCCTGCTGAATCAAACCAATATCAGCGGCGGTTGGTGTCGCGGGAAAAGGATGATAGAGGGCAAAGGTGCCAAGAATTTGGCCTGTGCTTGAGATAATCGGTTCAGACCAACAGGAGGCCAACCCTGCTTGTTCGGCCAATGTGGTGTAGCCATGCCAATTGGGATGCTCATGGACAGATTCTACAATCACACGCTGCCCAGTATAGGCTGCCTCACCACAGGCTCCGATACCGAGTCCGATTTCAATGCCGTCAATCGCTTGATTATAAAAAGTCGGCAAACTCGGTGCGGCCCCGTGGCGCAATCGCTTGCCCTCTTCATCCAGCAGCAAAATACTGCACCACACATCACGGTTGGCTTGTTCGATCCCGAGAACGATGGTCTCTAAAATCAATGGTAAAGGGGCACCTTCTGCCAACAACGACAAGACATCCAACGCCGCCCCTTCTGCGGGGCGGGTGGGGTGAATCATCGGTAAAGTGGCATCAGCACTGCCATATTGCAGGCGCTGTTGACAGGCGGGACATAACAAAGACCATAGCAGATCGGCATCCATGATGTTCTCTTAGCGATTCGCTCGTACCCACTTTCGCCATTGTTCAAATAAATTGGCATCTAAAGCAGCGACAACCGAGCGTTGCCACAGGGCACCATCCCAATATTCATCGTGTTCTAACGTACACATCTTGCCACCGGCTTCTTCCAAGATGACACAGCCTGCGGCGTAATCCCATAGCCGTTGTCCACCGTGAAGGTAGAGATCAAACCGGCCGGCTGCGACATAACACCAATCTAGCGTAGAAGCGCCCAAATTGCGTTGGCTGCCACAAGGGGCCAATGAAGCCAAACGGGTCGAGAGCTTACCGCTACGCAGATATTTCACCTCGACTGAAGCGATGGTGTCAGACAACACCGCCGGCGAGGCTTTCAGCGGCAGGGGTGTCCCATTGAGATAAGCGCCATCCCCTTTGCGGGCATAAAACATTTCATTGCTGGCAGGGTTATAAATCACCCCTAATATACTGCGGCCTTGTTGTACCAAAGCCACCGAAATCGCGAAATAGGGGAGACCATGCACAAAATTGGTGGTGCCATCGATGGGATCGACCACCCACAGACCGGTTTGGGCATGTTGTGCCCACAGGGCTTCTTGTTCTTGGGTGGTCATTTCTTCACCAAGAACCGGATAGGGCAAAATTTTGGGTAAATCACGTGCCAAAGCAGCTTGCGTTGCCAAATCGGCTTCGGTGAGCTGCGAACCATCGTGTTTGCGTGTGGAATGCACCCGCAAAAAACGAGGCATCACCTCGGTTTGTGCAATGGTGCGTAGTGCTTGGATGACCTGATCGACAACCTGCATGAGGCTTCCTGACGCACGCTACAGCGGATCGCACTGCAGCATGTAAAGAAAATTGGGGTGGAGAAAAAATACCAGACAACAGAAAATACCCTCTCCGAATACGACTTTCAAGACAATGGCGCGATTTTTCCTTCCTGATCTGATTCCAGAACAACAACTTGTTTCCCTCCCCGAAGCCATCGTGCGCCACATTCAGGTGTTGCGCTTACGTCTTGGTGAAACCATCGTTTTATTTGATGGACGGGGGGGGGAGGTGGTGGCCGAGATTGTGCGCCTAGAAAAGCGGCAGGTGTGGGTCACAACGCAGCAACGCCAAGCCATCAGCCGCGAATCGTCCTTAACCATCCATTTATTGCAGGCCATTTCCAGTGCCGAGCGCATGGATTTCACCTTACAAAAAGGCATCGAGTTGGGGATTGCCAGCTTCACCCCGATTCACAGCGAACGCGCAGCTCGCCTACAAGGGGAACGTGAACAGAAAAAACGCGCCCATTGGGAAGGGGTTGCGATTGCCGCCTGTGAGCAGTGTGGCCGCAATACGGTGCCAATTATTCATCCACCCCGCCACTTACACGAATTGACGGTCAATGGTGCCGGCCAGCACTTTTTGCTCTCACCATTGGGACAGCACGCCCTACGCGATATTGTTCAGCCACCCAGTGAAATTGTGTTGTTGGTTGGGCCCGAGGGGGGATTTTCTGCCGCAGAGGAACAACAATGCCTCGCGATGGGGTGGCAAGCGTTACGACTTGGGCCTCGCATCTTGCGGACAGAAACCGCTGCTTTAGCGACCATCTCCGCCATGCAAGCCTGTTGGGGAGATTTCTAAGCGAAGCATTATTCGGGCGTAAAGATTAGGCAGCCATCAATTAACAATTCATGGGGTGCCAGTGATAGCGAGGCGTTATCCACCACGGGCCGCGCAAACACATAGCGGATACCGTTAACTTGTACCCACGCGGGAATTGCAACATCTTGAAAACGACCAATGCTCTCTTCCGAGCGTTGGTCGGGTTGGGTGTGGCGGACAACACGCGGAGTGGGGGTAGGGGCCACGGGAGTCGGGTATTCCCAATCTTCCGCTCGTGTTGGCGTAGGGCGGGGACGACCAGCTTGGCTCGAGGCTAACCACCAGCGCAAAATGGTCATCGGTAACACGACACGATGGACTTTTTTATCGTCGGTAATCACACACGTGACCGGAAATTTGGCCTGACAATGTGGGCATTGTGCTTCTGCCGCAAGGACAATTCTGTCCTGAACCAAAGTCATCACACCATACATATGCTCACCAGAGACCAATTGGCGACAACGCACACAGTGTTTAGCGAATTGTCGCACGGCATTACCATTGGCAAAGGTAATGGGCAGAGAACGGGAAATTTTGGCGTATTTAGGCATAGCACATCATCACAAAAAGCAAGCGGGATGGTAGCAGAGAAGGCAAAAGCGGCCAAATCTGGCGCAGAGAGTGATACAGAGACACCACAGGGCAGCATTGCAACAGCCCTCCCCATGCCAAACAGTGAATCTGTCGTTAAATCCAACATGGACGAAGGGCTGTAGTTTGCTCTATCGGCTTA
This sequence comes from Aquaspirillum soli, assembly GCF_054781915.1. Lineage (NCBI taxonomy): Bacteria > Pseudomonadati > Pseudomonadota > Betaproteobacteria > Neisseriales > Aquaspirillaceae > Aquaspirillum > Aquaspirillum soli. The sequence continues at coordinate 69,280 of NZ_BAAGTM010000007.1, forward strand.
GATTTGCACCATCTCAAAATCATCTTTCCGTGCCCCACAGTCAGGGCAGGTCCAATTCATCGGCACATCTTCCCAGCGTGTACCGGGGGGAAGACCGTCTTCGGGACGACCTTTTTCTTCATCATAAATAAAAGCACAAATCAAACACATATATGTTTTCATCTGACAACTCGGGCAACTCTGTTTTCACAGAGTGGGATAGCTTGGTGTGGAAAACACCCTAATGCCCATTTCTCCTTTCTTAAACGCTATCCTTAAAACAGTCTGGCAAGGTTTTGCGCGAGATTTCTTGTGTTTCTGTTACAACTGCAGCGAAAATAGCATTTTTTCATGCTGCACTGCTCCATTGCTCATAGGATATGGTCAATAGGACAGGCTACAACTGCCAATGATGTCGCATTATTCACCCTACGCGCCCCCTATTTGTCTGCCCGATCTTGCTGCACAACACGCTGCCGAGGCTAGACAAAATCAACTCACCAAACCACACGGTAGTTTGGGGCGGTTAGAGAATATTGCGATTCGCTTTGCCGGTTGGCAAGGTCAAGTGTGCCCTGAGGCATTACAACCAGCAATCACCGTTTTTGCTGCTGATCATGGCGTCAGTGCCGAAGGCGTGTCGGCCTATCCTGCCGAAGTCACGGCTTTGATGGTCAGTAATTTTCTCAGCGGTGGTGCAGCAATCAATGTGCTCGCTCGACAGCTCCACGCGCCGTTACAGGTGATTGATGTCGGTGTAGCACACCCGATTCCACTGCCAGCCGTCTGTCAGCACCAGCTTATTCATGCCCGTATTCGTCATGGTACGGCCAATTTACGCCACCAAGCGGCGATGAGTGTCAATGAAGCCTTGGCCGCTATTCATTTGGGACAAGAAGCAGCAAATCGACAAATTGATGGTGGCGCCAATCTATTGATTGCAGGGGAAATGGGGATTGCTAACACTTGCGCCTCAGCTGCCTTGATTTGTTATTTTACGGGTCATTCTCCCGCCGAGGTAGTCGGTCGCGGAACAGGGATTGATGAAACCACTTGGCTGCATAAACAACAGGTAGTGCATGATGCCTTAACACGGCTGGCACAACGTCCGCCCTTATCTCCACTGGCTGTTTTAGCAGAACTTGGTGGGCTAGAGATTGCCGCCATGACGGGATTTTATCTTGGGGCAGCACAAGCGAAAACGCCGGTGTTATTAGATGGTTTTATTGCCACAGCTGCGGCGATTGTTGCCCATGCTATGGAGCCGAATATTCAACATTGGCTGCTTGCCAGTCATCGTTCACAAGAACAAGGCCATCAGCTTGCACTGAGCTTTCTGAATTTAGAACCTTTATTAGATTTGGGATTGCGTTTAGGTGAGGGAAGCGGCGCAGCAATCTGTGTTCCAATGCTCAACTTAGCGATTCAACTACACAAACAAATGGCGACTTTTGACGAAGCTGCGATTCCTCAATCATGAGCGATAACAGTTTTACCCTGACCCTTTGGCGACATGGTGAGATTGCCAACGGCAATCGGCTAGTAGGGCAGACCGATTTACCGTTAACCACGCTAGGTTGGCAACAAAGCCTAGCAATGTGGCAACGCTTGCAACAATTAGCGCCGGTCTCTGCATTGGCCTGTTCACCACTACAACGCTGTCGGGCCATCTTGACCGAATTACACCCCTTACCGCTATCAGATACGACCATTGACCTTGGGTTTGCCGAGATGGATTTTGGCTGTTGGGAAAATACCCCCATCGACCAATTACCCATTGATTGGGTGGCACAGCTTCATCAACCTTTGCCGCCAACAGGAGGCGAAACACTGACCGCGATGCAGCAACGGGTTGAGCGGGCCTTATTCAATTGGTTGGCACAAACAAAGGGCCCTCACCGTGTGTTACTCACTCATGCAGGGGTGATTCATTGTGCCCTTGCCACACTGCTACAGATCTCGCGCCAGCAAGCAAAACAGATTGCGATTGCGCGGGGGGGAATGGTGCAACTGATGTTGCAATCAGCGTCCCCAACCGATTTACCCGCCTATCTCACGCGATTGGAACCGCCATGCGTGGTTTGATATTGGCGATTCAATTTCTCACCCGTTTACCAACGCCACAATTGACGCATTTTGACCCCGCTTGGTTGGCTGAATCGGCCAAGTGGTTCGCTGTGGTTGGGTTGATGATAGGTGGAATATTGGCCGTCACCACTGTCGCAGCCAGCTATGTTGATCCTGTTTTTGCCGCACTGGTGGGAGTCGTCGTATGGGTATGGGTCACCGGTGGTTTGCATTTAGATGGTTTGGCTGATTTAGCCGATGGTCTTGGTGCCGCCCATCGCGATCCACAGCGTTTTCTTGCGGTCTTAAAAGACCCTCACCTCGGCAGCTTTGGTGTATTAGCGTTGGTGTTGGCGGTGTTGAGCAAATGGAGTCTGTTATGGCTATGGGTACAACAGGTACCGAGCGCACCGGAGGAAAAGCTGTTATTTGCTGGTACGCTGTGTTTGATCCCTGCTTGGGCGCGTTTGTTTACGGTCTATTGGTCACACAGCCTACCGGCTTTGAGTCAAGACAGCAGTGTGGATCCTTTTCGTTGGCAACTCGACCGCGCAGCAATCTATGGCAGCACTGCACTGTTATGGCTGGCCTCGGCATGGATTAACCCGTGGTTATGTCTGGCACCATTATTAGGATGGCGATGGCGTCAATTTTTATGGCGGCGGCTAGGCGGTGTCAGTGGTGATTGCCTTGGCGCTGGCATTGAAATTGTGGAAATTGGCTTGTTAACGCTGGCATGTGTCGGCCCAACGGTCGCCACACGCCTGATCGGTTAGCGTGTGGTTTAAGAACGTCCTGTTCCCATGCCACCTAATACCGAGCCTTCGCCTTGTTGCTTACCACCAAGGCTAGGCGCGCTTGCGACAATACGGTCAGCAAGGCGTGACAGGGGTAACGATTGTAACCACACATGCCCAGGGCCGGTGAGTGTGGCAAAGAATAGCCCTTCACCACCAAAGAGCGCACTTTTCACCCCGCCGACAAATTGAATATCCATATCTACCGTTGGCTGATACGCCACCACACAACCCGTATCGACGCGGATTTTTTCACCGGGCGCGAGTTGACGTTCTAACAGTGTTCCACCTGCGTGAATAAACACATAACCATCACCTTCGAGTTTTTGCATCACAAAGCCTTCGCCACCAAACAAGCCGGCACCGAGTTTTTTCTGAAATGCGATGCCCAAACTGACGCCTTTAGCCGCACATAAAAAACTGTCTTTTTGTGCATACAACATCCCACCCAGCTCTAACAGATGCACGGGGATAATTTTGCCTGGATAGGATGCAGCAAAAGCCACTTTACGTTTTTGGTTACCTTCATTGATAAAAACAGTGGTAAACAGACTTTCACCCGTCAGCAACCGTTTTCCTGCACCAAGCAACTTACCAAATACACCAGATTGCTGGGCTGAACCGTCGCCAAAAATGGTATCCATCCGAATATGGTCTTCCATATACATCATGCTACCGGCTTCCCCCACCGCTGCCTCGTTCGGGTCGAGCTCAATTTCGACGAATTGCATATCATCGCCGTAAATCTCAAAGTCAATGACGTCCATACTCATATTCAGAAGCTCCCGATGGTTTTGATGTGCTGTTTAATGCGATGCGTCAATGTGCCGCAGGATAGGTATAACAGAGTACGTTATACTTTTTCTCACATTGTTGTTCCAAGGTTACGCAGGATTGGTGGCTCCATCCTGCGCTTTTTTTTCAGTGTTACACTGCCTCTTTTTCCTCTGCAGATGGTTTCACCATGCATTTCTCGGCACAGCTCGCACAACTGGTTCGGCTACGGTGGGGTTTTATTATTGTAGCAGCGCTAGGCTTAGCGATTGCGCTCGGTGGCTTGGGGATTGAACTACCTGTCGTCCCGTTGGTGTTGTGTTTAAGTGGCCTGACTGCGCTCAATGTCTATCTATCATGGCGAACAACCCAAGCAGGATTACATCATGATGCCTTTGAGTTGGCATTTCAACTGTGCTTGGATGTCGGCGCTTTAGGCATTTTATTGTTCTTTACTGGTGGTGCCGGTAATCCGGTGGTGACGCTTTATTTGTTGATTGTGGCGATTGCCGCTGTGTTGTTACCGCCTCTGTTGGCATGGTTGATTGTGGCGTGGGCGGTGGCGGTCTATAGCTTCTTAATGTGGTTTTACCTCCCATTACCTGGCATCCCAGGTGATCCATTATTTGTGTTCCGGATTCATCTTCTGGGAATGTGGGCCACATTTGGCCTCGCAGCGATTTTAATCACCGCGCTCTTACTACGAATGGCAACACAACTACGGCAACGGGAACAGCAAATTGCTGCCATGCGTGAGGCACAGTTGCGCGATGAACGGTTACTCGCCATTGGTACGTTAGCCGCTGGCACTGCTCATGAACTCGGTACCCCTCTTTCTACTTTGCGCTTGTTGTTAGATGAAATGCAGCTGGATTATGCAGGACAGTATCCCTTGTTAGAGCAAGACTTGGCTTTGGCCTCAGAACAAGTTAATACGTGTAAACGGGTTTTGATGCGATTGGCAGAGCAGGTCAACGGCCAACCACCCATCATAGAGTCTTTAGCAACACAATTTGGCAGAATCTTAGAACATTGGGCAAGTCTGCGGCCACATGCCCATATTACGACCACACTGCGACTCGACACTGCCCCCACAGGACACCTCGACCCGACGTTTGCCCCCGCGTTACTGAATCTGCTCAATAACGCTGTGGATGCCTCATCAGAAACCGTGACATTGACCGCTGAATGGCAACCTAACTGGTTAGAGGTCACAATTGCGAACCGAGGCCCTAGCCTCAGTGAAGAACAGCTCAACCAATTAGGACAGCCAATGCGTTCGAATAAACCTGACGGCATGGGAATTGGCGTATTTTTGGCGCATGCCAGTTTTGAACGTCTTGGTGGAGAAGTCAGTTTGGTGAATCGTCAGGGTGGAGGCGTGTTAGCAACGGTAAAGCTACCGTGGCCAGTACAAGAAGGAAGTCAACATGTCTGAACATCAAACCTATTTGCTGCTGATTGACGATGACGAAAGTTTTGGTCATTTGATGGTTCGTGCTTTGGCACGACGTGGTTGGCCGGTGGAGCGTTTACACAGTGCCAGCGCAGTAGAAACATGGCTGGATTTGCCACCACCACACCTGCCAGAACGGGTGGTACTAGACTTAAATTTGGCTGGTGACAGTGGGCTACGTCTATTACCGCGCCTGCGTGAAGCATTACCCGAAAGCAAAATTTTAGTCTTAACAGGTTTTGCCAGCATTGCCACTGCTGTTGATGCAATCAAATTAGGTGCTGACAATTATTTGGCCAAACCGGCGAGTGCTGACGATATTTTGCATGCCTTAGACGATCCCGAACCCAATCCAGAACAAGCCGCGCCTGAAGCACCAATGTCCGTCCGCCGTTTAGCGTGGGAACATATTCAACGGGTGTTAGCGGAGCATGATGGCAATATCTCCGCCACCGCCCGCGCCCTCAATATGCACCGCCGTACCTTACAGCGGATGTTGGCGAAAAAACCCGTCTCGCGCTGATTTTTCCCACCATGACCAAATTATTACATTTCGATATAACCTAGGTTTTCAACAATCGGAGTGGTGATATACTGCAGACATTCTGACCAAGCCTTCTCTGTGGAGCCCCGCTCATGGCCTCTTTTAATCCCCTCGATGTTCTTTTGCAAAAAGTGTTTGTGCTAGCAACAGGTACCGCTGCCAGTAGAGTAGAGTTAAATAATCTGGCTGGTTTATTAGGACCAAGTGGCAATGATTATGCGAGTTTGATTCGGGCGATTGATGGGCACATGGCGAGTTATGCTGTGCAATATGGTGTAATCACGGCTGTGCAAGATGTGATTGCAAACGGTACTGGGCAAAGAATTGATACCTCTGAAGCAAAAAAACTAATCAATGATTTTATTAGTGCAGACGGAAAATCGGGCTGGGGAAACTTATTTGCAAATTATGTTTTATCAACTTCTGATAATGGCAAAGCCTTACAAAATCGTGCCGAAGCGGCTCAAGAATTTATTGAATTAATAGCAACGGCTAATAAAAATGAGCTGTTGAATGGTGCAGCAATTCATCAAGCAGTAAAAACACAAATTGATTCTATTGATAAAAATGTCAGTACATTGAATCAAGCCAAAGAGGCATTGGGTCTCATAGCAACTCATCTCAATTCATCAGGTTTGTATGTTAAAGCCATTGACGGTTATTTATCAGGTGCAACCACTTTTGTGGACTTTGATAGAGATAAATTTCAAGACAATGGTGAATGGTTTACAAAAACCGACTCCGGTGGAAATTTGAACTTATCCAAAATGGCTATGGGTAAGAATATGATTGCGACCGGTGGGACAGATATTATGACCGGTCAGGCATTCCTAGGGACGTTATCTGCACCAGTGGGTTCAACAGTCATCACCCCTTTAACCACTTTAGTCGATGCGTTGGTGGATAAAGGTCATTCAGTCGCATCAGCTAAAAGCCTTGTGCAAACGGGTTTAGCCGTTCCTTTTGTGAATTTGTTGACCTACGATCCTCTCCCTGTTTTAGCTGATAGTCTGTCAACACCTTCATCTAAAGCCACTGCTTTGCAAGTGCAATCTATTTCTCAGCAGGTGGCAGGTGTGTTAACCAATGCAATGGTGATGCTAACGAAAGAGGGGAAAACTAAAGCCTCTGCTTTTGATGCAATTGTTTCTAGTGTTGCAGATGAATTGGCTAGTAGTCCAGCGGTTAAACTAGATGATGCCAAAACGGTTAAAACGATTTTTCAGAATGCAGCGAATAAAATCGGTAGCAGTGGTTTGTTTGCCCAAGCAGAGAAACTGGCTGGGGTGGTAGCGGATGTGAATGGTAAGGCGGCAGCAGCCACTACCGTACTTGATCTTGGTAAGTTGCATGTTATTGCACAGTATGATATTCCAAAAGCAATTAACACCACTGCTAGTTTTGATCCAACTGGTTTTAGTGGAACGGGATTAACAACTAAAATTGGTGCAGCCACACCAAAAGACGTGTTACCTGGGGTTCCTTTTGGGTCTAGTACCACATCTCCAACTCCACCTACAACATCTACGACCCCACCTGTTTTGTTAGATATGTATGTGAGCAGTGATGGCAAAAAAATCATTCTGAACTATGACCAAACACTTTCACCGATTTCAGCAAACAAAAGTAATTTTAGTGTGAGTGTAAATAGCGCTTCTAACTCGGTTGATATAGTTTCTAGTTCTGGTAAAACAGTTGAATTAGTGCTTGCAAATACAATTACTAATACGGATATTGTAAGGCTGAGCTATATAGCACCGACGGTGGATAACAGTTTAAGTAATCAAGCGATTCAAAATGGAGCTGGAATAGATGCCGCTTCAATCAATGCACCAACCCTAGTAAAAAACTTTTCCACCCTGTCTTCTACCAGTGCTAATACATTGAGTTTAATTTCAGCAGAAACAGATCCTGCCGGTAAAAAGATTATTTTAAACTACAACAAACCACTAGCAACAACACCATTGCCAGATGCTGGTATGTTTCAGATATTAGTAAATGGTACCCCTCAAACTGTTACTCCATCTATCTCGAGCAGTTTAAATACTGCTCTAGAGCTGAGTCTTTCTTCAAACATTTTAATATCAGATGCAATTACAGTATCATACACCAATAATACGATAGATAATACTTTAAAAAACAAGGCAATACAGGACGTGACAGGTTACGATGCGGCAAGTTTTAGTTCACAAGTAGTTAAAAACAAGTCTGCAATACCAATTACAACAATTACAGGGGCCAAATATGATAAAGCTACAAATGAAATCATCCTCAGCGGAACAAATTTTTATGATTTGCTAGATCGGACGCAAAATCCAACAGACTCTGTTAAAGGGTTACTAGACTGGAATAAAATCAAATGGGATGTTAACAGCGATGGAAGTTCGACCTATGACTTCTTTTTTTCTATCAACGAAATTCAAGATGCGAATATTGTCAATGGTGAGTTAGTGATTAGATTAACAAACTCTAAAGCGGATAATATAGAGACCCATACGGAGTTTACAAATAGTGGTAGTAAGATTGATGATCAAATAAAAGTCACTACCGGATTCACCAAAAATTGGCTAGGAAATCCATCTTTAACTGATGGCGGTTCATATCCTATAGTCCTTAATCAAATTCCATCCATAAAAACAACTACATTAAGTAATGATAGCAATATATATCATTTCTTGATAACTTTTGATAAAAATATTTCTCTTGCTGTTACGCCGCTAGTGGCTAAATCTTTAATATCACTTTCAAATGCAGGTACAACGAAGTCTCTGACTGATATAGCAGGTAGTTCTATCTATACTGATAGTTCAGGTCAAGTACATATTGAAATTCCAAGTAGCGCAATATCTATTGTAGACACGAAGGTGAATCTATCTATCGGTAAAGGTACAGTGAAAGATAGTAATGGACAGGTTAATGACCTTGAGACTATCCCTCGCGATCTTGCAACCATTACTCCACCTTCTCCAGTAACAAGTGAGCCCGTTTCTTTTGATTTAGGCAAAAAACAGCTAGTCATTAAGTTTAATGAGCCAATATTTAGTACAAAAGATGATTTATCTGATCTCAAATCAAAAATTGTGCTAAGTAATGATAAGGGAAGCACCTTCATCAATTCATTAACACCGTTAGACAACATCTATATAGACAACTCGAACAATTTAGTAATTGTTTTTGATACGATACCATCATTTTTTATTGCTGATAATAATATCTTCTTACAAATTAAAAAAGATGCACTAAAAGATAGCGACGGTAACATTTCTTCATTAATAGATTTAAAAGATTACTCAAAACTTATTCTTGATTCATTTTCATTAACTGGTACAACCCATATTGGAACCAGTGGTAATGATACTTTAACTGGAGGATTAGGGAATGACAGTTTAAGTGGGGGTGATGGAAATGATATTTTAACTGGTGGAGCTGGTGCAGATACCTTAAATGGCGGAAGTGGAGATGATATTTTTGTGTTTGATTATCTCCCTAAAACGACCACCGATGCCGATACAATCTCTGGATATACTACTGGTGATAAATTTCATCTCTCTAAAACCATTTTTACCAAACTTGGCGCTGTTGGCACACTGACGGCAGCTGAGTTTGTAGATTTATCAGTTGGAACAGAATCAGGTACAACGCGATTAAAATATGATCAATCTACAGGAACGCTCCAATATGATGAAGATGGCAATGGAACGATAGCATCCATATTAATTGGCATGTTTAGTGACAAACCACTATTAACTGCCAGCGACTTCGTTATTATCGCGTAATATCAAACCTCTCTAACAAAAAAGCCAACCCATCTAGGTTGGCTTTTTTTGTGCGGCTTTTTTAATTTAAACCGTGACTAATTCTTCCCAATCACCCCACTGATGGGAGAGCTTGGGCTGCCGTGGTAGAGTTTTTTCGGCACTCGGCCAGCTAAAAATGCCTCACGCCCTGCTTCAACAGCTAGTTTCATCGCACGAGCCATTTGAATAGGACGTTGTGCCCCAGCGATGGCGGTATTCATCAAAATTCCGTCACAACCAAGTTCCATCGCAATAGCCGCATCGCTGGCAGTGCCAACACCGGCATCAACCAAAACAGGGACTTTGCTTTGTTCGATAATCAACTGTAGATTCCACGGGTTAAGAATCCCCATGCCCGAGCCAATTAACGACGCTAACGGCATAATGGCACAACAGCCAATCTCTTCCAGCTGGCGGGCAACAATAGGGTCATCCGAGGTATAAACCATCACATCAAAACCCTCTTTTACCAACACCTCGGCTGCTTTTAATGTTTCTAAGACATTCGGAAACAGGGTGTTAGCATCGCCCAACACTTCCAACTTCACGAGCTTATGACCATCTAACAACTCCCGCGCAAGGCGCAGGGTACGGATTGCTTCTTCTGCGCTATAACAACCTGCCGTATTGGGCAACAGCGTATAGCGGTTGGGCGGCAGTGCATCGAGCAGGTTCGGTTCGTCTGGATTTTGGCCCAAATTTACCCGCCGGATGGCAACCGTCACAATCTCGGTACCAGAGGCCTCTAACGCCGCTGCTGTTTCTGCAAAATCTTTATATTTCCCCGTCCCAACTAATAAACGTGATTGATATTCTTGCCCTGCTATTCTTAAACAATCTGCCATAGTCATGTCTCTATTCTAAAGTCCGGTGAGTGGTGGCTCGCCACCTTACTGCAGTTTAATCAGGACAACTAGCCACCGCCGACGGCAACCACAATCTCAAGCTGATCGCCGTGTTGCAATTCGGTATGGGCATGTTGACTGCGCGGAACAATATCGCCGTTGCGCTCAACAGCGATCCGTTGTCCGGGTTTTACCCACTGGCTTAAAGCGGCTTCCAATACGGTACCGATAGGAAATTGATGGGGTTGTCCATTGATAATGACGTCAATCACAGTCATTCCTCTTAAAGAATCATAATCGTGCTGCCCGCACCACGGCAGCCTGACGTTGAATATTGGCAATTACCTCACCAAGATGGGCCAAGCCTTCAACTTGTAAGCGGAAGCGGATTTGCACATACCCTTCTCCACTATGGGCATCCTGCATATCCACGCTTTCGATATTGGCGGACGATTCGGTAATGGCTGCTGCCACCGCCGCCAAAGCCCCACGCTCGCTTTTTGCTAACACACTGACTGGCACACCAAATAGTTTGGGTTGTGCCAATTCCCATTCCATATCGAGCAACTTTTCAGGGTCGAATTTTTGGATATTGGTGCAATCATGGCGATGGATCAACAAACCTTGTCCCTTGTTGACCACACCAACAATCCGATCGCCGGGAATGGGGTTACAACATGGCGAGAATTGCAAAGAGGCGCCTTCATTACCACGAATCGCAATCGGCCCGACACGCAACGGCTCGCCGGAAGTTTCACCTGCTAATTCTAATAAACGGCTGGCCACCACCACCGGTAACAATTTACCTGTGCCAATATCCGCCAAGACATCTTCAAAATCGTTATTGTGCTCGGTGTGCTCGCGTAGGTATTCCTGCCAAACGGGCTCGGGCACAATAAAGTGTTTACCTGATAAAGCATGTAGCGATTGTCGCAACATGCGGCTTCCCAGCTCCACCGCTTCCCCACGGTGCATCCCCTTGAGGAAATTACGAATATGACTGCGGGCACGACCACTGGCAACAAATCCCAACCATGAAGGATTGGGATGAGCATGTGCGGCAGTCACAATTTCGATTTGATCACCGTTTTTCAGCTTGGTACGCAGAGGGACTAAGGTGTGATTCACCTTAGCTGCAATACAGCGATGGCCAACATCGGTATGAACGGCATAGGCAAAATCAACCGGTGTTGAGCCTTTCGGCAACACCATAATTTTACCTTTGGGGGTGAAAACATAGACCTCATCAGGGAATAAATCGACTTTGATATGTTCCAGAAATTCAATGGCATCGCCCGATTCGGCTTGAATGTCGAGGATATCTTGTAACCACTGATGGGTGCGTTGCTGTGCTTGGTCGATGGAGGCATTACCCGATTTATACATCCAATGGCTGGCTACGCCGGTTTCGGCAATACGGTGCATTTCATGGGTACGGATTTGAATTTCAATCGGGGTTCCGTAAGGACCGAACAAAGTGGTATGTAGCGATTGGTAGCCATTGCCCTTGGGAATGGCAATATAGTCTTTGAATTTACCAGGGATGGGTTTAAATAGTGCGTGTAGTACGCCGAGGGCAAGATAACAGCTCGGGGTATCGTCTACGACGACGCGAAAAGCGTAGATGTCGAGCACTTCCGAAAAAGACAGGTGTTTTTCCACCATCTTTTTATAAATACTGTAGAGATTTTTTTCACGACCTTTAATAACCGCTGGTAACCGCGCTTCGGCAAGACGTTGTTCAATACTGACTAAAATTTTGCCAACTAATTCACGGCGATTGCCTCGGGCGGCTTTCACTGCTTTGGCTAAGACTTGATAGCGATTGGGATAAGTGTGTTTAAACGAGAGATCTTGTAGTTCGCGATAGACTTTATTGAGACCAATTCGATTGGCAATCGGGGCGTAAATATCCAGCGTTTCTTGCGAGATGCGCTGTCGTTTGTCGAGGCGCATGGCATCTAACGTACGCATATTGTGCAAGCGGTCGGCCAATTTCACGATAATGACGCGGATATCTTGCGCCATTGCCAACACCATCTTACGGAAGTTTTCTGCCTGTGCACTTTCTTTGGTTTGGTATTCCAAGCGTTCAAGCTTGGAGAGTCCATCGACTAAATCGGCAACAGTTTCACTAAAGTGCTCAGCTAGGGTGATTTTGGCTACCCCAGTGTCTTCCATGACATCATGCAGCAGCGCAGCTGCCAAACCTTGAACATCCAACTTCCACTCGGTCAGAATACGAGCAACCGCAATCGGATGCGTAATGTAGGGTTCACCGCTTTTGCGGGTTTGTCCATCATGCGCTTTATGACTAAAAACAAACGCTTCGTGTAAGAAGGTTAAGTCGTCGGGGGGAAGATAGGTGGAGGCTGCTTCCATCAAATCTTGAACGGCTGCCTCGACCATCGCCGCATAGTCGATGCAGGGCACTTCGGTTGAGGATTCAGAATGGGCCACGGTATTTCCCCCTTATGGTGCGCCGATACGCTTACGCGCGTCGGTCTAGCAGTTCACGTCCCACCTGACCGGCTGCGATTTCGCGCAGGGCGGTAACAGTGGGTTTATCCCGACCCGACTCAACTAACGGTGTGGCACCGTTGGCTAATTGGCGGGCACGCCAAGTGGCGGCGAGGGTGAGTTCAAAGCGGTTTTCGATGCGGGCTAAGCATTCGTCAACAGAAATTCGTGCCATGAGAGTCTTCTCCAGATCAATAGGGGCTTAGGGTGGCCACGGCCAAGTTAGCCGTTGCTTTGCATGGAAGCAATTTGTGTGGCGCGCTTTTGTAGCTGTTTTTTAGTACGCACTCGCTCGGCACGCACAATGCTGACAAGATCGTGTACTGCGTGGTCGAGTTCTTCGTTAATGATGATGTAATCAAACTCGGCAACATGGTCGATTTCTGACCGAACAATCGCCATACGATGCTGAATCACTTCTTCAGAATCTTTTCCACGCCGACGCAAACGTTCTTCTAATGTCTCGACTGAAGGGGGAAGGATGAAAATGCCAACCGCTTCAGGAAAGACTTTGCGAACTTGTTGCGCGCCTTGCCAATCGATTTCTAACAGAATATCGCGACCTGTGCTCAGTTGTTCGCGAATCCAACGCTCAGATGTCGCATATCCATTGCCATAGACTTCGGCCCATTCCAGAAAATCCCCACGGGCTTTCAGCTGGTCGAAGCTAGTGCGATCGACAAAATGATAGTGCACACCCGGAATTTCGCCATCACGTGGCGCGCGGGTGGTATAGGAAACCGACAGTTGGATTTGTTTGTCTGCCGCCAGTAAGGCCGCTACGAGGGTAGTCTTACCTGCACCGGATGGCGCAGTGACCACAAAAATATTGCCAGTTGAATTCATGTTCTCAACATCCGTGCGCGTATCACGCCAATGTTGCAGCGTAGCATAAACCGGCGATCCCGTGAAACTTGCCACGGTAACATATTGTTAATACAAGTTAACCACAACTTAAAGAGAGTGCATCCCCCTCATACCGAGGGGGAGAGAGCAGGCAGCGATTAAACAGCTGATTGTTGCCGGCGGCCACGGACACCGTCGGCCAGTATAGTCAATAAATCCACCGTATCCGCCCAACCGATGCAGGCATCGGTGATGGATTGACCGTATTTCAGGGTTTTTGGATCACAACCTGCTTTCAAATCTTGACGGCCTTCGTTGAGATGACTTTCAACCATCACACCAAAAATATGCTGATCGCCGGCGGCTAACTGTGCTGCGACATCTTGTGCTACTTCCATTTGCCGTTTGTAATCCTTACGGCTGTTGGCATGACTAAAATCGACCATCAGTTTTTGTGGCAGACCAACAGCAGCCAATTCAGCTGCCGCAGCGCGTACATGTTCGGCTGAATAGTTTGGCTCTTTACCACCACGCAAAATCACATGGCAATCGGGGTTGCCGCCGGTGCCCACGATAGCGGAATGGCCAGATTTGGTAACGGATAAGAAATGGTGTGGCTGACTGGCCGAGCGAATCGCATCCACGGCAATGCGTAAATTGCCATCAGTGCCATTCTTGAAGCCAACAGGACAGGACAAACCAGACGCCAACTCACGGTGGACCTGCGATTCAGTTGTACGTGCACCAATCGCGCCCCAAGAAATCAGATCAGCAATATATTGTGGCGTGATCATATCGAGGTATTCGGTTGCGGCAGGGATACCACGGTTGTTCAACTCCAACAACAAACGGCGCGCCATGCGTAAACCGGCATTGATGTCGTAAGACTCATCAAGATGGGGGTCGTTGATCAACCCTTTCCAACCGACAGTGGTACGCGGTTTTTCAAAATACACCCGCATCACCACCAATAATTCGTTTTGATGCTGTTCACGCAATTCAGCCAAACGGCTTGCATATTCCAAGGCGGCGTTAGGATCGTGAATAGAGCAAGGCCCAATCACCACCAACAAACGGTCATCTTCGCCACGCAATAAACGAGCAATATCCGTCCGAGTGGCGTACACCAATTCAGCGGCCGAATCGGTGATTGGCAGTTCGTAGATATGGGCAATCGGAGGAAGAAGTTCTTTAATCTCGCGGATTCTTACATCATCAGTCTGGCGCTGCATCATCATGCTCTTTGAGAGTTTTGCAAAGCAACAAGACTAGCGCGGATTGCGCGCTGACGTAAACCCATACGCAACGATTTCTGGTGCAATTCGCTTAAAAAAGAGCTTTTGCCACAATCGGGTTAAAATCATCACTTTTCTTCGACTGTCGCAAGGAAGCTCGCATGCCCCCCTCACGTCTCGCCACTCTGACTCAGCTGTTAGCACACCACATCCTCATTCTTGATGGTGGTATGGGCACGATGATCCAACGTCATCACTTAGAAGAAGCAGATTATCGCGGAGAGCGGTTTAAAGATTGGCATTGTGATGTGAAGGGTAACAATGATTTGTTAGTGCTCACTCGCCCTGACATCATTGGCGGGATTCATCAGGCGTATCTTGATGCCGGTGCTGACATCATCGAGACCAATACCTTCAACGCCACCTCAATCGCTATGGCCGATTATGAGATGGAAAGTTTGGTGTGGGAGATGAACTACGAAGCGGCCAAACTGGTAAAAGCGTTGTGTGTAGCAAAGACCGCACAACAGCCGACCAAACCCCGTTTTTGTGCTGGGGTGTTAGGGCCCACCAACCGCACCTGTTCTATCAGCCCAGATGTCAACGACCCGGGCTATCGTAATGTCAATTTTGATCAACTGGTCAGCAGCTATACCGAGGCTATCGATGGTTTGGTCAAAGGGGGCGCCGATATTCTGTTGGTCGAAACCATTTTTGATACCCTCAATGCCAAAGCAGCGGTGTTTGCGATTCATCAATATTTTGATCAACACCCCGAATGTGAACGGTTGCCGATGATGATTTCCGGCACCATCACCGACCAGTCTGGCCGTACCCTAACCGGACAAACGACCGAAGCGTTTTACAACAGTTTGCAACATGCTGATGCAATTAGCTTTGGTTTGAACTGTGCTTTAGGCCCCGATTTATTGCGCCCGTATGTTGAAGAAATGGCGCGGGTGTCGGCCACGTATGTCTCGGTACATGCCAATGCCGGTTTACCGAATGCGTTTGGTGGCTACGATCTCACCCCCGAGGCAATGGCGCCACAGGTGCGCGAGTGGGCAGAGTCGGGTTTGGTGAATATTGTCGGCGGTTGTTGTGGCACCACTCCCGAGCATATTGCTGCGATCTATCAGGCAGTCAAAGATCTTGCCCCACGCCCTTTGCCGGTTTTAGAAAAGAAATGCCGTCTAAGCGGGTTAGAGCCTTTCAACATTGGTGACCGTGATTTATTCGTCAACGTTGGCGAGCGGACGAATGTGACTGGTAGCCGCGCCTTTGCCAAACTGATTTTAAATGGCGACTACGCCACCGCCTTAGATGTCGCACGGCAACAAGTCGAAAACGGTGCCCAAATCATCGACATCAATATGGATGAAGGGATGCTTGATGCCCATGCGGCGATGGTGCGCTTTCTGAACTTGATTGCCGCTGAGCCGGACATCGCCCGCGTACCGATTATGATTGACTCCTCGAAGTGGGAGGTCATCGAAGCCGGTCTGAAATGTATTCAAGGTAAAGGGATCGTCAATTCCATTTCTTTGAAAGAAGGCAAAGACAAATTTGTTGAACAAGCGACCTTGATTCGCCGCTATGGGGCAGCGGTGATTGTGATGGCGTTCGATGAAAAGGGCCAAGCCGATACCTACGCCCGTAAAGTTGAGATTTGCGAAAAGAGTTACCGCATTTTGGTGGATGAAATCGGCTTTCCACCCGAAGACATTATTTTTGATCCGAACGTCTTTGCCGTCGCCACCGGTATCGACGAACACGCCCGCTATGGTTTGGACTTTATCGAGGCCACCGGCTGGATTAAAGACCATCTACCCCACGCAAAAATCTCGGGTGGGGTGTCCAATGTCTCGTTTAGCTTCCGTGGCAATAATAAAGTCCGCGAGGCAATTCACGCGGTCTTTCTGTATCACGCCATCAAACGCGGCATGACCATGGGTATTGTCAATGCCGGCGCGTTGGAAGTCTATGACGAGGTGGATGCAGAATTACGCGCCCGTATTGAAGATGTGGTGTTAATGCAATCCCCTGCCGATGGTTCAGATGCCACCGAGAATCTCATTACGTTGGCAGAAAAATTTAAGGGTGATGCAGTTGCTGGGAAGGTGGGTGAGGATTTAGCGTGGCGAGAATGGCCCGTTGAAAAGCGATTAGAACACGCGCTGGTTAAAGGCATCACCACCTACATTGAGCAAGATACCGAGGAAGTTCGCGCCAAGAGTGCTCGCCCAATTCATGTCATTGAAGGCCCGTTGATGGATGGCATGAATGTGGTGGGGGATTTGTTTGGTGCCGGCAAGATGTTTTTGCCGCAAGTGGTGAAGTCAGCCCGGGTGATGAAAGCCGCTGTGGCTTACCTTGAGCCTTTCATTGAAGAGGAAAAAATCCGGATGGGGCTACAAGATGCCCCAGCCAAAGGCACCATTATCATGGCCACGGTAAAAGGTGATGTGCACGATATTGGTAAGAATATCGTTGGTGTGGTGTTGCGTTGTAATAACTATAAGGTGATTGACTTGGGGGTGATGGTGCCCTGCCAAACGATCTTAGATGCTGCCCGTGAACACAAAGCCGATATTATCGGTTTGTCGGGTTTGATTACCCCGAGTTTGGAAGAAATGAGCCATGTCGCCAAAGAGATGCAACGGCAGGGGTTTGATATTCCTTTATTGATTGGTGGCGCAACCACCAGCCGTGTTCACACTGCAGTGAAAATTGCCCCGCATTATCAAGGGCCCGTGGTGTATGTCCCCGACGCCAGCCGCGCAGTTGGCGTCTGTTCCAATTTATTATCCGATACGCTGCGCGATCCGTTTGTGCAGGAAGTTGCAGAAGATTATGCCAAGGCTCGCGCCATTTTTGAGGGCCGTGGTGATGCAAAACTGTTGCCGATTGCCGAGGCCCGACAACACCGCCACCGCATTGATTGGACGCAATACACGCCACCGGTGCCAACATGGTTAGGCGTACGTCGGTTTGAGCAATATGACTTGGCCGAGATTGCGCGCTATATCGACTGGACGCCCTTCTTCCAAAGCTGGGAGTTATACGGACGTTATCCAGCGATTTTACAAGATGAGGTGGTGGGTGAATCAGCACGGGCTTTGTGGGCAGACGCACAGGTCATGTTAGCGCGCATCATTGCCGAGAATTGGATTCAAGCCAGTGCTGTAATCGGCTTATTCCCTGCCAATAGCGTCAACCATGACGATATCGAAATCTACTCGCCTGAAGCACCGTCACAGCGTTTGATGACGTGGGTGGGGCTGCGACAACAGTTGGTAAAAACCGATAAAGCGGGGAAGGAAACCCCCGACTGGGCATTAGCTGACTTTATTGCACCGAAAGACAGTGGGGTGAATGACTATATCGGGGTGTTTGCCGTCACTGCCGGATTGGGCATTGATGCCCATGTGGCACAGTTCGAGGCAGATAACGATGACTACTCCGCCATCCTGTTAAAGGCATTGGCCGACCGCTTTGCCGAGGCTTTTGCTGAATTGATGCACCACCGTGTACGTACCGAGTTCTGGGGCTATGCCACCAGTGAAGCTTTGGATAATGAGGCGCTGATTGATGAGAAATATCAAGGTATCCGTCCTGCCCCCGGCTATCCTGCCTGCCCTGACCATACGGTTAAACGTGAGTTGTTTGACTTACTTGACGCCCCAGCAATTGGGATGAGCCTCACCGAGGGATATGCCATGTTGCCAACGGCGGCGGTGTCGGGGTTCTATTTTAGCCACCCTGATAGCCGCTACTTTGGGGTTGGCAAAATCAGTAAAGATCAGGTGGAAAGCTATGCGCAACGGCGTGGCGTAAGCATGGCACAAGCAGAACGGGATTTGGCGCCGAATTTGGGTTATACCGTTTGAATTCATCTCCAGCCTTTTCTAGGCTGGAGATGGGTTAAGCATCTTTGTGCTTAAAGTATATTAAAATGCTTTCAAAAACCGCAAAGCGATTTCGTGATCGGTTTTGCTGTTGTTTTTATTGTTTACATCGCGTCCCACACGTAAGATCCATTGTTGTTTTAAAGGATCAATCCAAGTCACACCGACTGTCACCCGATCTTGAAAGCTGGTTTGGGTCTGGCGTTGCCCACCTAGGCTGATCCGCCCGCCTCGGTTAATTTGTCCACCAAGATGAACATGCCAATCTGCATGAGCGCGATAACGCAGATAGCTGGTGGCCGCATAGGTGGCGGCTTGTTGATAACGCAAGCCGCTGCTGTGGTGAGTGTTATCACCATACCATGCCAGTTCCTGTGATAACTCAAATACCCATTTTGGTGCCAAGGTCTGTTGCCAGCCGAGAGTAAGTAAAGCACGCCAACGATTTTCACCCGCGTTTAACAGCCGATGTTTGTCGTAACTGCCCGTAGGCGGAATGATGGTTGCTGTGAGACCTAAATAACGTTCCGCAATTTTGTCATTGATTGGCCAAATGGTGGCACCTAGGCGCAGGTCGGCTATGGCGCTGTTTTGTTGATATTCGACACCATTGGCCAGTTCTAGCGACGACTTCACCCATGGTAATACCACCATGACATTAGCGGTTTTTCCCCACAGTTCGGTCATATACGAACCACGCATGGCAAGGGTTTGCATGTGTAGCGTATTGTTGTGAGGTAATTGCACATCGCGATCGGCACTGTACAACGTGAATAACTTAGTGCCAGGATCAAGGGGATAGTAATCGGCCGGATAGACATCGTTGATAGCGGCTTGGGCAAGCGGAGCAACGAACAGCACGGCGATGGCTGCTGACAACGATTTCGACATAAACAGCCAGGAAAGACCGAGCCGATTCCAAAAGTGGCCTATGCCGCAGGATTTGCGCCGTGGGGTTGGATTGTAGCCTCGGGTTTATATTTCGAGGACTTAAACGCACAATTTATTGCCGATGCCCAAATTCTCTTAGCGCAAATTATTGGTGTTGCATTGGTGATGGGCTTGCTGACATTGTGGATTAAAAACCAGATTGTACGCCCCATCAAAACGCTGGAAAGCGTGATGCACACGGCGGAACGTGAGCGTGATTTAACGGTTGAAGCACAGTTGGCACATCAAGATGAACTGGGGAATATGGCCAAGGCCTTTAACAGCTTGATTCGTCATATTCGCGAGGCCGTCTCAGCAGTCAATCAAAACAGCTATGAGGTCAATCAGCGCGCAGGAGAAGTCGCTAAGCAATCGACTACCATTCACGAAATCACTGTGCAACAGGGGCAAGCGGTACAATCCTCTTCAGCCGCGTTAGAAGAAATTAGCGTCAGTATTCAACATCTTGCCAGCCAAATTGAACACTTACGCGCCGTGGCGACGGACAGCCGTGCAGGGGCTGATGCGGGGGTGGGGGCATTGAGTACCCTGCAACAAGATATTGACTTAGCCCACTCCAGCCTCAGCGGTGAATTAAGCCGTGCCACCAGCCAACTCGGCCAAGACATGGCAGCGATTACCCGCATGACTTCGGAAGTGCGCGATATTGCCGACCAAACCAATCTATTAGCGTTAAATGCAGCGATTGAAGCAGCTCGCGCTGGTGAAATGGGGCGCGGTTTTGCGGTAGTGGCGGATGAGGTGCGTAAGCTGGCGGAAAAATCGGCCATCTCGGCCGGACAAATCGACGACATTACCCGCCGGTTGGTTGATCAATCCTATGCTATGCAAAATCATGTTCAAGAAGGCTCTGAACACTTGTCCTCTGGCCGGCAACATATCGAGGCAGTCGGAAGCATTCTGCGCAACACACACCAAGCCGCACACACCACAGAGCAACAAATCGCTGAGATGGCGAGTGCATTAAATGAACAACACATGGCAGTGCAACAACTGGCACAAAAGGCCGAGTCGCTGTCGGCTTCGGTGTTGTCACACCAAAATCTAATTGATCATGGTGTGCAAACAGCCGAGGGACTTCGCGAATTATCCGAGGGCTTATTACAAACCGCCGCCCGCTTCCGTGTGGCCTAAAGTGTTGCGCTTGAAGCAAAAACAGGGGTTTGCGGTTGCCGAGAGGGGCATAACTGACTTAAAATCAACGGCTCAACTATTTTTGTCAACCCTACCGCAAAGGACAGGTGCATTTCATGCCCAACATCCGCGTGAAAGAGAATGAGCCGTTTGAAGTCGCGATGCGTCGTTTCAAACGATCAATCGAAAAAACTGGTCTGTTGACCGAACTGCGCGCTCGCGAGTTCTACGAAAAACCGACCACAGAGCGTAAGCGCAAAAAAGCAGCTGCCGTGAAACGTCATTACAAACGTCTGCGCAGCCAAACTTTGCCGCCTAAGCTGTACTAATCTCGGCTCGTTTGACTCGGATGGAAACCGCAGGCTTGCCCTGCGGTTTCGCTGTTTTTAGATACTGCCATTTCTCCCTCTTTTTACGCCAAGGAGCGCCCCATGAGCTTAAAACGCCAAATCAATGACGATATGAAAGCTGCGATGAAAGCGCGTGATAGCCAACGATTGTCAGCGATTCGCTTGTTATTGGCGGCAATGAAACAAAAAGAAGTCGATGAGCGTATCGAACTTGACGATGCAGCCATCACGGCAGTCATCGACAAGATGTTAAAACAACGCCGCGATTCGCTCAGCCAATACGAAGCAGCGGGTCGTGCGGATTTGGCTGCCAAAGAGCAAGCCGAAATTGATGTCCTCACGCAGTACATGCCCACCCCGTTAACCGAGGCAGAAATTGATGCACTGATCGAGCAAGCGATCACCGACAGTGGTGCCAGCGGTGCGGCAGCAATGGGTAAAGTGGTTGGTTTAGTGCGTCCTCAAGTGATGGGCCGCGCAGACATGGCGCAGGTGTCAGCCCGGATTAAAAATCGTCTTGCACAGTAAGCGATTCTCTCAACGGCAGGTGTGGCGATGATTCCACAGGATTTCATCGACCGTTTATTGGATCGTGTGGATATTGTCGAGGTGATTGATCGACAAGTCCCTCTAAAAAAAGCAGGCCAAAATTACGTGGCCTGTTGTCCATTTCATCGTGAAAAATCACCTTCGTTTTCGGTCAGCCCACAAAAACAGTTCTACCACTGCTTTGGCTGTGGTGCGCATGGCAATGCACTGACTTTTTTGATGGAGCATCACGGCATGGGGTTTGTTGATGCCGTCCATGCTTTGGCCGAACAAGTGGGTATGGCAGTGCCACAACCCGAGAGCACACCGGCACAACACGCCGCTGTCGCGCGTCAATACAGCCTGCAAGATTGCCTCTTACAAGCGGCACGTTTTTACAAGTATCAACTCAAACACAGTCCGACTGCGATTGATTACTTAAAACGACGGGGGCTCACAGGAGAAACTGCCGCCCGCTTTGCCATTGGCTATGCCCCAAGTGGCTGGAATGCGTTGCAAGGTGTCTTTGAAGACTATCTCAATCCCCAGCTGGTCGAGGCAGGTTTGTTGGTAAAACGTGAGGATGGTAGCCGCTACGACCGTTTCCGCGAGCGGATTATGTTCCCAATTCGCAATCGTAAGGGGCAAATCATTGCGTTTGGTGGGCGTGTACTAGGCCAAGGAGAACCCAAATACCTCAATTCACCAGAAACGCCTTTATTTGAGAAGGGGCGTGAGCTATATGGATTGTTTGAGGCAAGACAAGCGATTCGTGAGCATAACTGTGTGTTAGTTGTTGAAGGTTATATGGATGTGGTGATGTTGGCGCAGCATGGGATTGACTATGTGGTTGCCACATTAGGCACTTCGACCACCCCACATCATATCCATAGTTTACTCAGACAAACCGACCATATTGTTTTTTGCTTTGATGGCGATGCTGCCGGTAAAAAAGCCGCTTGGCGAGCCTTAGAAAGTAGCCTATCGCAATTACGCGATGGCAAACGGGTGTCGTTTCTGTTCTTGCCCGCTGAACATGACCCTGACAGCTATGTCAGAGCACATGGACAAGCAGGATTTGAAGCCTATTTGCAGCAACAGGCGGTCCCGTTGTCGGCCTATTTATTGCAAGCGTTGTTACAACAGCAAAGTGAACACCGCAGTGAAGAAGGGCGTGCCGCCTTGGTACAGCAAGCGATGCCGCTATTAAAAGCCATTGCCGCGCCGGCATTGGCAACTTTATTGCGACAACGTTTTGCCGAGCAAATTGGTATGCCGGTGGCGGAATTAGAACGGCTTTTGGGGATCAAACGACCTTGGGTCGGACGAAAAGGACAGTTTAGCGCGCAGCCTGCCCCCCAAATTACCTATTCTTTACCTCAGCGGGTATTGCGTTGGCTGGTGTTGTATCCCACATTAGCTCATAGAGTGCCCGTGGAAGAATTGGCATGGCAAGAGGCCACCGAGGATGTTCAACAATGTATTGCCTTATCCACACTGATCCAAAGTTTGCCCCATTGCACTACGACTGGGCAGCTGATCCAAGGCTTACAACAACATCCTTTGGCCCAGCCGGTATTGGCGGTGTTACATACTTTACGGCCAGAAAGCGACCCCGAACAACATGAGTTGGAATCTGAGTTTGATGCTGCGATTACTGCGCTGTTATCACGCTCGGCGCAACAACGTTTAGAACACCTGAAACGGAAAGATCGCGAGAGCGGTTTAAGCCGTGAAGAACAGTATGAAATGGTACGGTTGAGCATCGAAGTGCAGGGTAAGCGCTGATGCGACAAGCGTTGTGATATAATCTGATGTTTTTTCAGCCTAATTTGGGCAGGATGAAAAATGGCGGCCATTCCTAGCAATGACAAGGATCTCGACCTCAATTCGCCGGTTAACCCCGAAACAGCCGACGAACAGCGCAAACGCCTACGGCAACTGATTGCGCTTGGTAAAGAGCGGGGTTATCTCACCTATTCCGAAATCAATGACCACCTGCCAGACGATGTGTCTGATGCAGAACAAATCGAAAACATTGTCAGCATGATTGCTGGCTTAGGCATTCAAGTCTGTGATGAAGCCCCCGATGCCGAACAGCTCTTGATGTCTGACGCCACCCCCGCCGTGGCAGATGAAGATGCCGTTGAAGAAGCCGAAGCGGCCCTCTCGACCGTTGACGCTGAATTTGGCCGCACCACCGACCCTGTGCGTATGTATATGCGTGAAATGGGTACGGTGGAGTTGCTCACCCGCGAGGGCGAAATTGAAATCGCCAAACGGATTGAGGAAGGCCTCAAGCACATGATTATGGCGATCTCGGCATGTCCGGGCACCCTCGCCCAAGTGCTCGAGTTGGTCAATCGTATTGAACGTGACGAATTGCGTGTGGATGAAGTGGTTGACGGTTTTGTCGACCCTAACGCCGAAGTCAACGAAGAGAGCGAATTTACCGAACCGCCGGAAGCCGACCCTGAGGCGGATGAATTAGCCGTCGACGAGGAAGATGAAGACGAAGAAGGCAATGCTGCAGCAGTGAGCAATGCCAATTTGGAAGAGCTGAAGCAACAAACGATTGAGCACTTCACGACCATTCGTGCATTGTACGACCAACTGTTGGCAGCATTGCGTCAACATGGCATTCATAGCAAAGCCTATTTGGATGTGCAGCAAGAAATCAGCAATCAGTTTATGACTGTGCGCTTTGCGGTGAAACAGGTTGAACAGCTCTGTGAAAACTTACGCAGCAGCGTGGATGAAATTCGGGCTTTAGAACGCGACATCCAAGATATTTGTGTGAATAAAGTCAAGATGCCGCGTGAGCTATTCCTTGCCACCTTCCCCGGCAATGAAAGCAATCCGAAGTGGGTCGAAGACATGATCTCGACAGGTAAGCCTTTTGTGCCCACCCTCAATCGCTATCAACATGCGGTGATTGAAAAGCAATTTAAGCTGGCCGAGCTGCAAAATAAAGCCATGATTCCGATTAAGGAATTGAAAGAAATCAATCGCCAGATGTCCACCGGCGAGGCAAAAGCACGCCGTGCTAAACGCGAGATGATCGAGGCTAACTTGCGTTTGGTGATTTCGATTGCCAAGAAATACACCAACCGTGGTTTGCAATTCTTGGACTTGATTCAAGAAGGCAATATCGGTTTGATGAAAGCGGTGGACAAGTTTGAATATCGCCGTGGCTATAAATTCTCGACTTACGCCACATGGTGGATTCGCCAAGCGATCACCCGCTCGATTGCCGACCAAGCACGCACCATCCGTATCCCTGTGCATATGATCGAAACCATCAACAAGATGAATCGTATCAGCCGCCAAATCTTGCAACAGACCGGTCAAGAACCCGATCCGGCGATGTTGGCTAAAGAGATGGACATGCCAGAAGATAAAATCCGCAAAATCATGAAGATTTCCAAAGAGCCCATCTCGATGGAAACCCCGATTGGTGATGACGATGATTCGCACTTGGGCGATTTTATCGAGGATGCTGCCACCATGGCACCAGCCGATGCGGCGATGTATTCTGGTTTACGCGAGGCAACCCGCGAAGTGTTGGACACCTTGACGCCACGCGAGGCGAAAGTCTTGCGGATGCGTTTTGGTATCGAGATGAATACCGATCATACCTTGGAAGAAGTGGGGAAACAGTTTGATGTGACACGGGAACGTATCCGTCAGATTGAGGCAAAAGCCTTGCGCAAACTCCGTCATCCTACCCGCTCGGAACGGTTGCGTAGCTTCCTCGATTCTGAACCCGGCGGCAGCATGCCAACCCAGTAAGCACTAAAAAAGTGGCAAGTTTTCTGCTATACTCTTCGCCACTTTTGGGCCTCTAGCTCATGCTTGGTTAGAGCAGCGGACTCATAATCCGTTGGTGCCGGGTTCGACTCCCGGGGGGCCCACCACAGATACAAAAAGTGCTAGATCTAGCATGAACAAAAAACCCAGCAAAAGCCTTGTGCCTGCTGGGTTTTTTGTTGTGTCCTGACCAATTTTTTTCAGACACCAAGATCGGTTTTTTTGTTGCCCTGTTCCGCTCATAAACTGTTTCAGCTCTCGGGCAAAGAAGGCGGAGGCCTTTTTTAAGAATTCATTATCCGATTTCAGTTGACGGTTTTCAGCTTCCAGTTGGCGGATTCGTTACTGTTCCGCCGTTAGCTTGAAGCTCGCATCATATTGACTACGTTTTGAATTCATTTCTTCCCCATCGTTAAGATCTAACATGCCCTATCGAGGTGTCTACGGGTATTAGATCATTACAGTTATCGTGCATATAGCTCGTCCCGATCAGGACGATCTGCAATACAATGAACCGGATTGTTATCGTTCTCAACTTGTCCTGCAGGAATAAGCTGACCAAGTGAGAACGCATCTTGAGCAAGTCCACAGGCGACTGAAACTCGTTGGTAATCACTCGTCGTTCCTGAAAAATCAGCGAGTTTTGGATGCTTAGGGAGCAACATCAGATTCATCACCGGCGCACAATTCAGGCCACCAGACTTAACTGATTTTTGGTATCCCTCAACTGATCCTCCACCTCCGGTCAAAAAGACAGGGAGTCCTTTAGTCCAAGCTTCAGACAAACGGTATCGATTACGTTTTGTATGCTGGAAGACTCGATGAACAGTGCTATGCACCTCTCTCCAAAAGACGTTGTCCCGCAGTGCGATGTGATCCTCTAGCAAACCAGTGGATTTGGCATACTCTGAAGCACTCAACACCGGCTGCAACTCATCAGGGAGCTTAGAGTCTTCATGCTCTGGAGCCTCAACAAGACGGTTCTGATTAAGCATCTGAGTACCTAGGGCTCTAATCTCGGGAACCAGAAACGGAAATACGTCCTCTCCGTCTCTATCGTGAACGATGAAGGTCACGACATCCAAGGTTCCCCCTCCAACATCAACCAGTGCATGTAATCCACGCTGACGTTGCGCTGACTGAACATATCCAGCTATTTGAGCGACGAACTCCGGTAAGACATCGAGGCCAATCAAATCCGTGGGAAGGTCGCCAGGTTGCCACCCTCTGATCAGCTCAACGGCCCAGGCAGCAGATGGCTCTAACTCAGAGATGCTCATCGACCACGCGGAGGAACACATCTTCAGATATGCACGTTGATGACGATCATTTTCGAGCCCATTACTAGGTGCGCCAATGTTCAGCATCCAGCGAATTGAACTACCACCGAGCTTATCCCCATGATGAAAAAACACCCACGCTCGGATATAACGCAAGACTAAAGCCAAAAAGACAGCTGCGTTTGCCAGAGAGGCTGAGGAAACTGCTGGGTCGATGAGGGGGTGCTTTAGCCGTTGGCGGACTTGGTCTACAGATACATCAGGAGCTTGCCCAATTTGGCATGAACCGTCGGCTAATATCGAGTATTCGCTTGGAAGCAAATATCGATCAGCACTTGCTGATACTCCATACCAGTCAACCACGAAAATCTGATCCTTCAACCCAACCGCGGCTTTCGTATATGACGTTCCAAAATCAAGCCCAATGAACACATCAATTGCCCCGGCGGACTTCGTTTGTTGAGGCAATTGAGTGCAACTACCTTTGCGAACCCAGGCATCTGGAATTTTGAAATTTGCCTGCCTCGTTAAATTCGAGTTCTGCTGAATTTGGAATGTACTGGGCACCTCCCTCGGTTTTGGTGGAGAAGGTGGGGCCAAAGGCGCTTGAACTTGAGCGGCATCCTGAACCTTGAGAGGTTGCGGGACGCTAGTACCCATAGATTTGGGCGACA
Organism: Aquaspirillum soli; assembly: GCF_054781915.1. Classification (NCBI taxonomy): domain Bacteria; kingdom Pseudomonadati; phylum Pseudomonadota; class Betaproteobacteria; order Neisseriales; family Aquaspirillaceae; genus Aquaspirillum; species Aquaspirillum soli. The sequence continues at coordinate 96,775 of NZ_BAAGTM010000007.1, forward strand.
CAGGCTGCACCGGAACTTTGGGCTTTGCCGATGCTTGATTCGATTTGTGATGCCTGCGTCCTGAATCTGAAGTGCTGCCTTTAGTAGAAGGAGAACGAGTAACAATCGGATTAGGTCTTGGCTTGGCTACAACAGAGTTTGCGTCGCTCTTTGGTCTCTTCGCCGGCGAATCGACTTCACTTTTAACACCAAACATTTCGCGTTTTAGTGTCTTCAGTGCGCTTTTCCAGTCGCTCATAAATCCCCTCCCTGAATTATTCAACGCGAATCAGACCAACGCACACTGGCGCATCGTCTGGCTGGAGACTCTCTTGTCTCTGAATCTGTTCTCGTTTTAGTCCCATGCGAGCCTGCAGTTTTTCAATACGCCCCTGGGTTGCCTTTACAAGCGCACTACGACCCTGCAAGGTATGCTGAGCACGGACACCCTCAAGCGTTTGTAGTCGCTGGCTCATGTGCTGATCGATCCCATGCAACTGGAACATGAGTCTGTCCGCATTCTCATCTTGCTTGCGTTTCTTGGCTCGCTGATAAGATTCTTCAAGATGAATTTCCAGCTCATCAAGGCATGCACTCGCTACCTCTGGCGAAACGCTGACTGCTGCCTCAAGCCAGTCACTCCCGTAAGTACGAGCCTGATTGATGAGACTTTCGGCTTGATCGTCAGGCAATGGCACGCGTGCAGACAAATCGCATACTGCGGATTGCAACCATTCCTCGTCGCGTACGCCACTGAAGGTCCAACGTCGCAGCGCAAACATGTAATTTCCAGGCGCTACGCTCGTTTCGCTGGCAGATACTTTGACGGAGACCAAGGGGTAGAAAGCTTCTTCGAGTTCATTCAACCGCTGACTGATATAACGGATGATCGGATGAAACTGATGAATGCTCTCAACTGACTTATTGCTGGCACTCGTCAGCTTATTTACAAATCGACATTGCCGGGGAAGCGCATTTCCCAATGATGTCTGTCCAATCAATCCCTTTCGACGACAGAAGTCATCCAGGTCTGCAGCCACATTTGCGGGCAATTGAATCAAGAAAGTATTGTCAGTTTCACTATGCTGAAAACGATGGCCAGCAACGTGCTGATTCAAGAAGTCCTGAACATAAATAATCAGATCGCGCTCAGTCACTCGGCGTGAAAGTTCATCAGCGGCTTCTATTCGCTCAAGAACCAAGCCTCCGTGCGCCATCATCTGCGAGGCGTTCTTTTCCAACTCTTCCTGACGTTGGCGTACGTTTTCCAACGCTTGGGCCGCGCGCTGAATTTCAGCATCCTCTTGCTCAGGCGTCAGACGGCTTGTCAGCAACTTGGATTCCAGTCGCTTGATGGTCTCTCCGATGATGGGTTCCGGCTCGCCTAGTGCTTGCTCGAACACTTTCAGGCGGGTCAGCAAACGGCCGAAAATTCTTTCATCGATGGTCTCCTGATAGAAGAGATTCCAGATGTGAATGACTTGTGCCTTTTGCCCTAAACGATCAATACGACCAATACGCTGCTCCACTCGCATCGGATTCCAGGGCAAGTCGTAGTTGATCAGCAAGCGGCTGAACTGCAAGTCGACACCTTCCGATGCCACTTCAGTTGCAACCAGGACTCTAAGATCCGAGCGCTCACGAAATTCATTGATCAAGTCCTGCTTGGACTCAGACATGCCTCCCCACAACAAAAGACTCGGCATACCGAGAAACTTTAAGCGCTCACTCAAATATTTTGCAGTGACGCGGAACGAGGTGAACAAAATCACTTTTTCGTCCGGATTGTCTGCGAAATAATCCTTGAGAACGGTCACCAGACGCAGCAACTTCGAATCAGATTGCTCCAGTTCGGCCGCATTCAGGTTCCGAGGGCGATGCGCTAACAAAAACTCTTTGAGGGACTCGCTGATATCGTCGAACTCGCCTTCATCGTCATTCTCTTCATACTCCTCGGCAACCTGCTCTGCCATGTCCTCGACAAGCGAATCGTCATCGCCCAACCAGGCGCGAGCAAACGCAGCTGGGCAGCTACACACCTGCCGCTGAGGCGTCGCCAGCAGAAAGCCATCGGAAATTCCTCGCCGCCAGGCATAGTCACGCGTAACTTCGGTCACGTACTCATAGAAAGCACGTTCCGCATTAGTCATTGGCACCTTTTCGGGGTGCACCTCTCGCCGAGGACGCTCCATTTGAACGTCACGTTTTCGAGTTCGGGTAATGACGTGACCCAGCAAATTTATCCGTTCCAAACTCGCCGCCAACTCAGCTCGAAACGCCGGTCTGGCTAGATCCTTATCCGTCGGAGGAGCCTCAAGTAACGCCGCCAATTGACGAGAGTTACGTAGCAAATTGGTTTCAGCAGCCCCCTTCACATAAGTCAGAATCTCGTCTGCGCTCGAGGAAGGATTGAGAGCTGCATCTCGGGCTGAAACCAATGGCTGATTCGCCGTTAGAAGCTCCTGGAAGCTCGAGGGGTACTGGAAGTGTTCCGGGTCGCACAACTGCAGTAGATGGAACAGATCGTCGTTATGTAGATTGATCGGGGTCGCCGATAGAAGTACCCGCTGCTGCGAAACCTTCTGCAGCATTTCACCCAAACGATGCACCGAACTCTCTGGGTTGCGCATGTAATGCGCTTCGTCGAAAACAACGAGATCCACCAGTGGCTCTTCTTCGGCATGCTCATCGAGCAAATGGGCCAGTCGCACCCGGCCAGAAGCCTTCTTCGGCGGAGGTGTATCGCTTGGCCTCCAGCTCTTTGGTGGCCGCAGTGTCTGGTAGCTTGCTATCCAGGCTTTCGGAGCGCCCATGCTGGATGAATGCTCCAGTTCATCTACCAGCGTGCTTGCTTCGACGATGAAGGCATCAATACCAAAGCGAAGCTTCAGTTCATCACGCCATTTCTCACGCAACACCGCAGGGCAAACGATCAGCAAGCGACGCATGTCCTCACGTGCCCGTAGTTCGGTCCAGATGATCCCTGCTTCAATCGTCTTGCCCAAACCGACTTCGTCGGCAATCAACAAGCCGTCAGCTGGAGACTCCAACATAGTCAGGAGTGGCTTGTATTGGTGAGCATAGAAATCGGTATTCGTCACACCCATCGAGTAAACGAGGTTTGCCAAACGTCCCGAGAGGTGGACGTGAGTCAAACTACGGCGCAAATCGGCAGAACGACCGTATTTACCGAGCTCGATAAGCTCAAAACGATCTTTGGAAACAATGACATTCAACTCTTCGAGCTGATCTTCTGCCACGTAATCCTGAGTTCCGTCCTGCCACCGTACGCCCAGATAGGCGATTGCACCTCGCTGGCGTACCTGGCCAGTTGTCACCCCTGTTTTTCCTGGGTTGTCGATGCGACGAACTTCCGTACCTTTCTCCCACACCATCCGAAATCCCCCTTAGCAGCAGTGCTACAAATTTATCCGCCCATAAGCCCATCCAATGAGCCAATCCTGGTCAAACTCAAAACAACCGCTGGATCGTTGCTTTAATCTCCGAGGCATTGAATGCAGTCGAACCGGAACCTTCGGAAGTCACCAACATTCCACTCGGTTCGATCCCCTCACTCGTCAATCCTTAGACTATTCTTGATGTACTAGGTGAGTTTTTTCTCCCATTTCTAGTGGTAGCTTTTTTCCAAAAATACCCTATTGATGTGTTTGGTATTAGACCATTAACCCTTGCTCTAAGTCTTCCTTCGTCAACAGGAAGACAAACCCATCACCCGCCGACGTTTCTAACCACATAAACGGCAGCGTTGGGAAGGCTTCTTCCAGTGCGTCGCGGTTGTGGCCGATTTCCACCACCAAAATCCCTAACGGGTTGAGATAATCGGCGGCTTGGGCCAATAACCGGCGAGTGAGGTCGAGGCCATCATCACCAGAGCCTAATGCCAACTCAGGCTCATGTAGATATTCTGGTGGCAGTGCAGCGACCGATTCTGCATCGACATACGGTGGATTTGACACGATCAAGTCGTAACGCTGACCGGCCAAGGGGGCGAATAAATCGCCTTGCCACAGTTGTAGCTGTTCTTCTAACCCATAACGACTGCGATTGATCTCGGCGACTTCTAAGGCCTCGCTGGATAAATCCACCGCATCGATTTCGGCATCGGGGTAGTAATTGGCTAACAAGATTGCCAAACATCCCGACCCTGTGCAGAGATCAGCAGCCCGATGCACCAGTTCCGGAAACTCGATCCAAGGAGCGAAGGCATCGTTCGCCAGCAATTCGGCAATAAACGAGCGTGGCACAATCACTCGCTCATCCACATAGAAATCAAATTGCCCTAACCACGCCTCATGGGTTAAATACGCCGCCGGCACCCGCTGTTGCACACGCCGTTCTAACACGTCCAACACATCAGCCACTTCGCTATGTAATAGACGGGCATCGAGCAAAGCATCGAACTGTGCCAAGGGCAGATGCAAGGTGTGGGCGATCAGATAGGCGGCTTCATCCCATGCGTTATCTGTGCCGTGGCCGTAAAACAAAGCCGCTTGTTGAAAACGGCTAATGGCAAAACGCAGCAAATCACGCGGGGTTTGCAAGACGTTAGCAGCTTGATCGAACATGAAAAGTCCTAAATACAAAAATTAAAAGGGCAAGGCTGCATCTGTCTCAGCAGCAAGCACTTGACGAAAATCGGCCTGAATCCGCTGCAACGCTGCTTCTGTTTCTGCTTCAAACCGCAAGACAACCACGGGTGTGGTATTTGAGGCGCGCATTAAACCAAAGCCATAGGGGTATTCCACTCGTAAGCCATCTAAGGTAATCACTTCACATTCGCTCGGAAATTGTGCGCTAGCCTGTAAGCGCGCAATCAAAGCATGATGTTCACCCTCGGCCATTTTGAGGTTTAATTCAGGTGTCGAGACCGCATTCGGCAGATTGTTTAACACGGCACTGGGGTCATCGACCTGCGACAAAATCTCTAGTAAACGGGCACCGGCATACATCCCATCATCAAAACCGTACCAACGTTCTTTAAAGAACACATGCCCTGACATCTCACCGGCCAACAGCGCACCGGTTTCTTTCATTTTGGCTTTGATAAAGCTATGACCTGTGCGTGCCATGATCGGCTCACCGCCCAACTCACGAATCCACGGTGTCAGATTGCGGGTTGATTTAACGTCAAAAATCACTTTGGCACCCGGGTTGCGCGACAGGACATCACCCGCGAACAACATCAGTTGCCGGTCTGGGTAAATAATGTGTCCTTCTTTGGTCACGACACCGAGTCGGTCGCCATCACCATCAAATGCTAACCCTAACTCAGCGTCGGTTGTTTTCAGCGCGTGGATCAGATCTTGTAAGTTTTTGGGCTGCGAGGGATCGGGGTGATGATTCGGGAACGTGCCATCGACATCGCAGAACAAACTGCGTACGCGGCAATCCATCCGTCGGTATAACACCGGTGCAAAAGCCCCCGCTACACCGTTGCCACAATCGACCACGATATTCATGGGACGGGCCAAGGTGATGTCTTGGGTGATGCGGTTGAGATAGGCTTCGTTGATGGAGTGCGTACGATATTGGCCTTTCCCTTGGCAAAAATCATCCGCTTGAATCCGTTTTAACAGGGCTTGAATGCGCTCACCGGATAGCGTGTCCCCTGCCAACATCATCTTAAAGCCGTTGTAATCGGGGGGATTATGACTGCCGGTCACCATCACACCAGAGAGTGTCCCCAACTCATGCGCAGCAAAATACAACATCGGGGTCGCCACACGCCCCAAATCAATCACATCCGTCCCTGTGGCGCGCAACCCTGCTGCAAGGGCCTCGGCGAGATCGGGTCCAGAAAGACGACCATCGCGGCCAATGCACACCGCTTTGACACCGCGTGCTTGGGCTTCGCTGCCAATGGCGAGGCCGATCAGTTTGGCTACCGTCTGATCGACAGTGCTACCGACAATGCCACGAATATCGTAGGCCTTGAAAATCGAGGGATCAACAACTGCCATTGGGTTAACTCCTTATGCTGGGCGAGGGGCGAGGGATTGGGATAGATCAACCAAGGCTTGCAGCCGTTGTTTAGCGGCGCCAGAGGCTAACACGTCTCGGGCACGCGCTACGCCGTCAGCCAAGGAAGTAGCAACCCCAGACACATATAAGGCTGCCGCTGCATTGAGCAGCACAATATCACGCGCTGGGCCGGCTTGATTGTCGAGCACAGCCAACAACATTGCCTTCGATTGTTCTGCACTATCGGCGCGTAAATCATGGGCCGAGCACAATTCAAACCCGAGGCTTTGTGGGTGAAATTCATATTGCTCAATCTCACCGTTTTTCAGCTCGGCAATCAGCGTTGGAGCACACAAGCTGATTTCATCCAAACCATCACGGCCATGCACAATCAACACATGGCGGCTGCCCAATTGTTTTAGCACCCGACATTGAATCCCCACTAAATCAGGATGGAATACGCCCATCACCTGATTGGGGGCGTGTGCAGGATTGGTCAGCGGGCCGAGGATGTTAAACAGAGTTCGCACACCCAGTTCTCGTCGCACAGGGGCGACATATTTCATCGCGGTGTGGTGGTTTGGGGCAAACATAAAACCTACCCCTAATTGATCAATACACTGACCTACAGCCGCAGGGGTGAGGTTAAGCGCCACCCCCAACGCCTCGAGCACATCGGCACTCCCCGAGCTGGACGACACCGAACGCCCACCATGTTTTGCAACTTTGGCGCCGGCTGCTGCCGCCACAAAAGCAGCGGTGGTAGAGATATTAAAGGTATGGGCACCATCGCCACCGGTACCGCAGGTATCAACTAATCCTTCGGTGGTGGCAACCGGGACTTGGGTGGCAAATTCGCGCATCACCGTCGCTGCAGCGGCAATTTCCGACACGCTTTCTACTTTAACCCGCAAACCGATCAAAATAGCGGCAATTTGGGTCGCAGCCACTTGGCCACTCATAATCTGCCGCATCAGCGACAGCATTTCATCATAAAACAGTTCGTTACCATCAATGAGACGATTCAGGGCGGCGTGGGGGGTAATCATGCTGCAACAACTCCGGCAAATTCACGCAAAAAGTGATTCAACATGGCGTGGCCATGCTCGGTCAGGATGGATTCAGGGTGAAACTGTACCCCCTCAATCGGTAGCGTTTTGTGGCGAACGCCCATGATTTCACCATCATCGGTCCAAGCGGTAATGGTAAGGCAATCGGGTAGGCTCTCGCGTTCAATGACTAAAGAGTGATAGCGCGTGCAAGTGACCGGATTGGGCAATCCTTCAAACACACCTTGGTTAAGGTGGTGTACGGGAGAGGTTTTGCCGTGCATCAGTTGTTTGGCGTGGATGATTTTTCCACCAAAGGCTTGGCCAATGGATTGGTGACCTAAACACACACCGAGAATAGGAATCTCCCCAGCAAACCGTTCAATAGCAGCTAATGAAATGCCTGCTTCATTCGGTGTGCAAGGGCCGGGGGATAAGACTAAGTATTGCGGCTTGAGGGCAGCGATTTGGTCGAGGGTAATTTCATCGTTGCGATAGACCTGAACTTCTTGTCCCAACTCGCCAAAGTATTGCACGATGTTGTAGGTAAAAGAGTCATAGTTATCAATCATTAACAGCATAAGGTGGATTCCTGTATAGAGAGGATATCGGGAAGCAGGTGCTATTTTGGCGTAGTTTAGGCGGGGGATAAACAAAAAAACGCGCCCCGAGGAGGGGGCGCGTGGTTTAGGGAACAGGCTTGATGGTTTTACAGTACGAGCATGTCTGGTTGCTGGGTATCGTCTTGTTGGGGAGAGAATCCAGAGGCATCCCCAAAGACAGGATCGCTCAACCCAAGATCGCCACTTGATGGAGGATCGTCACCGCTGCCGCCTTGTGTGGTAGCTGAGCCGGTGGCAGCTTGGTTAAAACCTGTGACATCGGCTGCATGCTCTGCTTCATCACCTGCCTGTTGTACGAGCTCTTCAAAGGTCTTGCCATCAGATTGGCCACTGCCACCGCTGTTGCCATCGCCAGAGTTTTCGCTGTTCTCGGCGTTGTTGTTATCGAGTGAGTTGCCAGGGGCATCCTGATCGCCGTTGCCATGACCGTTGTTGCCTTGCGGGCCGCCGTTACCACCGGAACCGCCGGTGCTTACACCGCCGCCGCTGTTGCCAGCGCCAGAGTTTTCGCTGTTCTCGGCGTTGTTGTTATCGAGTGAGTTGCCAGGGGCATCCTGATCGCCGTTGCCGTGACCGTTATTGCCTTGCGGGCCGCCGTTACCACCGGAACCGCCGGTGCTTACACCGCCACCGCTGTTGCCAGCGCCAGAGTTTTCGCTGTTCTCGGCGTTGTTGTTATCGAGTGAGTTGCCAGGGGCATCCTGATCGCCGTTGCCATGACCGTTGTTGCCTTGCGGGCCGCCGTTACCACCGGAACCGCCAGTGCTTACACCGCCGCCGCTGTTGCCAGCGCCAGAGTTTTCGCTGTTCTCGGCGTTGTTGTTATCGAGTGAGTTGCCAGGGGCATCCTGATCGCCGTTGCCATGACCGTTGTTGCCTTGCGGGCCGCCGTTACCACCGGAACCGCCAGTGCTTACACCGCCACCGCTGTTGCCAGCGCCAGAGTTTTCGCTGTTCTCGGCGTTGTTGTTATCGAGTGAGTTGCCAGGGGCATCCTGATCGCCGTTGCCGTGACCATTGTTGCCTTGCGGGCCGCCGTTGCCACCGGAACCGCCGGTGCTTACACCGCCGCCGCTGTTGCCAGCGCCAGAGTTTTCGCTGTTCTCAGCGTTGTTGTTATCGAGTGAGTTGCCAGGGGCATCCTGATCGCCGTTGCCGTGACCATTGTTGCCTTGCGGACCGCCGTTGCCACCTTGGTTGCTGTTGCCACCTTGACCACCACCGGTATTACTGCCGGTGCTGTTCTCAGCATTGTTATTGGGGCCAGAACCACCAGGGGCGGTTTGGTCACCATTGCCAAAGCCGTTATTGCCTTGCGGGTTGCCGTTGCCACCTTGGTTGCCGTTGCCACCTTGGTTGCCGTTGCCGCCTTGGTTGCCATTGCCGCCTTGGTTGCCATTGCCACCTTGGTTGCTGTTGCCGCCTTGGTTACCGTTGCCGCCGCCGCTGTTGCCAGCGCCAGAGTTTTCGCTGTTCTCGGTGTTGTTGTTATCGAGTGAGTTGCCAGGGGCATCCTGATCGCCGTTGCCGTGACCGTTATTACCTTGCGGACCGCCGTTGCCGCCTTGGTTGCCATTGCCACCTTGACCACCACCGGTATTACTGCCGGTACTGTTCTCAGCATTGTTATTGGGGCCAGAACCACCAGGGGCGGTTTGGTCACCATTGCCAAAACCGTTGTTACCTTGTGGGCCGCCGTTGCTGCCTTGGTTGCCGTTGCCGCCACCGCTGTTGCCTTGGCCGGAGTTACTACTGTTCTCGGCGTTGTTGTTCCCACCGGAATTGCCCGGTGCATTCTGGTCGCCGTTGCCGTGACCGTTATTGCCTTGCGGGCCGCCGTTGCCACCTTGGTTGCCATTGCCACCTTGGTTGCTGTTGCCGCCTTGGTTGCTGTTGCCGCCTTGGTTGCTGTTGCCGCCTTGGTTGCCGTTGCCGCCTTGGTTGCCGTTGCCGCCTTGGTTGCCGTTGCCGCCTTGGTTGCCATTGTCACCTTGGTTACCGTTGCCGCCTTGGTTGCCGTTGCCGCCTTGGTTGCCGTTGTCACCTTGGTTGCCATTGCCGCCTTGGTTGCCGTTGTCACCTTGGTTGCCGTTGCCGCCTTGGTTGCCGTTGCCGCCTTGGTTACCGTTGCCGCCTTGGTTACCGTTGCCGCCACCGCTGTTGCCTTGGCCGGAGTTACCACTGTTCTCAGCGTTGTTGTTCCCACCGGAATTGCCCGGTGCATTCTGGTCGCCGTTGCCGTGACCGTTATTACCTTGCGGACCGCCTTTATCAGGTGTCGGTGCTGGCTCAGGTGTTGGTGCTGGCTCAGGCGTTGGTGCTGGCTCAGGCGTTGGTGCTGGCTCAGGCGTTGGTGCTGGCTCAGGCGTTGGCGCTGGCTCAGGTGTTGGTGCTGGCTCAGGCGTTGGTGCTGGCTCAGGCGTTGGTGCTGGCTCAGGCGTTGGTGCTGGCTCAGGCGTTGGCGCTGGCTCAGGTGTTGGTGCTGGCTCAGGTGTCGGTGCTGGCTCAGGTGTTGGTGCTGGCTCAGGTGTTGGTGCTGGCTCAGGTGTTGGTGCTGGCTCAGGTGTCGGTGCTGGCTCAGGTGTCGGTGCTGGCTCAGGCGTTGGCGCTGGCTCAGGCGTTGGCGCTGGCTCAGGTGTTGGTGCTGGCTCAGGTGTTGGTGCTGGCTCAGGTGTTGGTGCTGGCTCAGGTGTTGGTGCTGGCTCAGGTGTTGGTGCTGGCTCAGGCGTTGGCACTGGCTGAGGTGTCGGGGCAGGGGTAGGTTCTGTTACAGGCGTGGAAGGCGTTGGAGTTTCACTATTCTCCGTTGTTTCTTCTGTTACCGCTTCTTCCGTTGTTGCTGGCGTATCTGTCGTTACCTCAACATTCTCGACAGGTGCTGGTGCCTCTGGTGTCGTGGTCGTCGCCGCAGAAAACGCAGCCGCAGCTGCAGGCGCTGCTGCAGGCGCTGCTAAATTCCCCTCACCAACCTCACCTGCTAACCCTTCATTCTGTATTGGATTGTTGGCCTCGACAGCTTGCGCACTCTCAGTGTGTTCTGCTGTGGCTGTTTCGGTATTTGTGGTCGAAGCCGAAGTCGTGCCACGGGTTGAAGCCTGAGCACGAATACCTGTGGTTACACCAGCTTCAGCGGAAGCAGTTTCTGACAGGACCTTGTTATCTGATGGTGTGTAGCCGGTCGCCAGTTGCGCCATTTCAATGCTGGATTCTAACTGGCGCTTACTCATCAAAATCTGGTCTAACCCTTCGTCACGGGCCGAGGTATCCAAGTTTTGTGTTGAATCGTCTTCGGCCAAATTGGTAACGCCCACATCACGAGCAAGCGTAGTTAGCTCTTCGTTGAGTTGGTGGTCATGTGACGCATTGTCGTTTTGCTCTGCCATGTGGTGCGCTCCCTCTAAAACTGCTGCATGTACTGTGATGTGTGCTAGGCGGAATTGGTTTTTTTAAATCGGCCAATTCAATTAAATTTATTATTTAATTGCACAGTATAGCTTTGATTTTCATCACAACATAAGCATTTTTGTGGGATTTTTTCATTTACTAAGAAAGTGGTAGCTTGCTGATTTTTTTCATAAAAAAAAGAAAGCGAGATCAAATAATCTCGCTTTCTAGGTTTTATTCTTATTTTTCGCCTCCCCCCCAGTCAATCAAGGCCACCAATGGGGAAAGTGTTTTTGGATTAGAGCTTTCAAATCTTGTTCGAAAGGGGTGTTGGTGTGTGTGTGTTGGAGTGGGAGAGAGGAGTCGAGTAGGGGTTGACGAATCATGCCTGCGCCGATGGTGACGTTGGAGAGGCGATCGATGACGACGAAACTGCCAGTGGCTTGGCAGAGTTGGTATTCGTCGAAGGCGAGGGGGTTATCGAGTTCGATTTCGACGCGAGCGATGCCGTTTAATGGGAGTTGTTGGGCTGGGTGTTGTTCTAGGGAGTTGACATCGATTTGGTAGTCGATGGCGCGGATACGGCCACCGCTAAAGCTGGTACCTAGTTTGAAGTCGTAGCGTTTACCGATGTCGAGTGGTTGGTCGTGCATCCAGACGAGATCGGCGGCAAAAGCGCGTCCGAGATGGGTGTGTTGTTCGGCAGCGACGAGAATATCGCCACGGGAGATGTCGATTTCTTCTTGCAAGGTGAGGGTGATGGCGTCACCGGCGGTTGCGAGGTTGAGTTCACCTTCCCATGTAAGGATGGATTTGACAGTGGCGAGTTTGCCAGAGGGTAGGACTTTGATTTTTTGGCCGGGGCGAATGGTGCCGGCGGCTAAGGTGCCACAGTATCCGCGAAAATCGAGGTGTGGACGGTTGACATATTGGACGGGGAAACGTAGGTCGGTGAGGTTGTCGTCACGGTCGATTTCGAGAGTTTCTAAGATTTCTAGGAGTGGTAGGCCTTGGTACCAAGGTGTGTGTTCGCTGGGACGGGCGACGTTATCGCCGGTGAGTGCGGAGAGGGGGACAAAGCGGATGTCACGGACGCCGAGTTTGTCTGCGAAATGTAGGTAGTCTTGGGTGATGTGGTCGAAGCGTTCTTGTGAGAATTGGACTAGGTCCATTTTGTTGACTGCGATCACAAAATGGCGGATGCCTAATAGGGCACAGATAAAGCTGTGGCGGCGGGTTTGTACTTGTACGCCATAGCGGGCATCAATCAGGATGATGGCGAGGCTGGCAGTTGAGGCGCCGGTTGCCATGTTGCGTGTGTATTGTTCGTGGCCGGGGGTGTCGGCAATGATAAATTTACGGCGGTCGGTGGAGAAGTAGCGGTAGGCGACATCAATGGTGATGCCTTGTTCGCGTTCTGATTGTAGGCCATCGACTAATAGAGCTAGGTCGGGTGTGTCGCCGGTGGTGCCGTGAACACGGCTATCGCGGGTTACGGCGGCTAATTGGTCTTCAAAAATGCCTTTGGTGTCGTATAGGAGTCGGCCAATTAGGGTTGATTTACCGTCATCGACACTGCCACAGGTGATAAAACGCAGCAGGTCTTTTTCTTCGTGACGGCGTAGATAGGCAATGATGTCGGATTGCAATAGGTTGGTGCTGGTGTTGGTGGTGTGAGACATCAGAAATAGCCCTCGCGTTTTTTCTTTTCCATTGAGCCGGCTTGATCGTGATCGATAGCGCGGCCAGAGCGTTCGGAAGTGGTGGTCAATAACATTTCTTGGATGATGTCTGGCAGGGTGGTGGCTTGGGATTCGACAGCGCCTGTCAGGGGGTAGCAGCCTAAGGTGCGGAAACGCACTGATTTCATTTGTGGGGTTTCGCCTTCGCGTAGGGGAAGGCGTTCGTCATCGACCATGATCAGCATGCCATCCCGTTCTACGACGGGGCGAGGGGCTGAGAGGTAGAGTGGGACAATCGGGATGTTTTCTAACCAGATGTATTGCCAGATGTCGAGTTCGGTCCAGTTTGAAAGTGGGAAGACGCGAATGGATTCTCCACGGTTGACGCGACCGTTATATAGGTTCCATAGCTCGGGGCGTTGGTTTTTGGGATCCCAACGGTGAAAGCGATCTCGGAAGGAGTAGACACGTTCTTTTGCGCGTGATTTTTCTTCGTCACGTCGCGCACCACCAAAGGCAGCATCAAAACCATATTGATCTAGTGCTTGTTTGAGGGCGTCGGTTTTCATGATGTCAGTGTATTTGGCACTGCCATGATCGAAGGGGTTGATATTGGCGGCTAACCCTTCTTGATTGGTATGGACAATGAGCTCCATGCCGGCTTGTTTTGCCATTTGATTCCGGAAGGTAATCATGTCGCGGAATTTCCATGTGGTGTCTACATGGAGTAATGGAAACGGTGGTTTGGCAGGGGCAAAGGCTTTGCGTGCTAGGTGTAGCATGACTGAGGAGTCTTTGCCGATGGAGTAGAGCATGACTGGATTGGAGAACTCGGCAGCGACTTCACGGATGATGTGAATGGATTCGGCTTCGAGTTGTTTGAGGTGGGTACGACGGTGTGAGGACATGAAAGCGATTTCTCCGCAAACGGAAATCAAAAGTCCTGCCAGCATACACCGCTATAAAGAACTGTTTTGGTATTTTTAGCTATATGTTATGACGAAAAAGCATTAAGTGTGTTCATCCGCTAACACCGGTAACGATAAGACAAATCGAGTCCCACCTTCGGCAGGATGTTCAACGGTGAGGCTGCCTTTAGCGGCGGCGGCTAGACTGGCTGATAGCGTTAGACCCAAACCGAGACCATGTTCACCGGGCTTGGTCGTAAAGAAGGGTTCAAACAAATGATGGCGCAACTCTGGTGCAATACCGGGGCCGTTGTCTTGCACGATCAGGCGATAACGGTCGCGCTCCCCCTCCCCCGCCAACCACAGTTGACGTTCATGCTGCTCTGCCATTGCATCAAGCGCATTGACCATTAAATTCACCAAAATTTGCTCAAGACGAGTTTGATCAATCGCCAGCCGCGCATTGGGACAAGCGCGTTGTAAATTAACAGGCGTCCTTGCGAAGCGCGGATGCAACAAAAACAATGCCGCATCAATCGCCTGTTCCACTTCGGCTTCACCTTCATCCCCTGATCGACGAGCAAAAGCGCGCAAGCTGGCAGTGATGCGCCCCATCCGATCAACCAGCTCGTTAATTGTATGTAAATTGGTAGTGGCAGTATCAAGGGCACCGCGTTCTAAAAAGCGAATCGTATTACCCGATAACGTCCGCAAAGCAGCAAGAGGTTGATTCAGTTCATGGGCAATGCTGGTCGACATTTGGCCAATCACAGCCAACTTACCCGCTTGCACCAGCTCATCTTGGGTACGCCGTAAATTATGTTCAGTTTGGCGCCGTTCATGAATTTCTTCACGTAAACGGGCATTGCTAGCGACTAAATCGGCAGTGCGTTCAGCAATTTTGCGTTCGAGTTCATTGTTTGCCGCTTGTAGGGCTTCGCGTGCCGCTAAGCGCGTGGCCAACACTTTACGCCGCTCATTCCACGCGATCATAAAAAAGGCAATAAAAGCAAACAATACAGCAGCTAACATGCCGTGGCTGACCGCATTGCGTTGCACTTCATCTAACGGCGACAACACGGTCAAGTCCCACGGCGTATCGCTGAGACGGCGGGTTTGTGCCAAATAGCTTACAGTATTGGTCTCACCTTGTTCTGCATCAGCACTGCGCTGCAAGGTAATACGTTCAACCCCAGGCCCGAGAGGAAGCCGCTCAACAGGGTTGAGTTCAGTGAATGTCCACCAGTGATATTGCAAGCTGCGCACCAAGGCTTCCCGTTTTTCATCAGAAAGTGGATACACCGCTTTGAGACGGCGTTTGGGGTCACTGGATAAAATAATAATGCCATTTTCATCAGTAACGAAGGCTTCCAGCCGTGCTTTTTGCCAACGTGCCTCTAGTGCCTCTAAACGGATTTTGACCACACCCACACCGATAATCCGACCTTGATGGCGCAGACCATGAGCAAGGTAGTAACCCGGTTCGCCGATGGTGCTACCGATACCATAAAAGCGGCCTTGTTTACCGACAACCGCATCTTGGTAATAGGCGCGAAACGATAAATCTTCCCCTTGATAGCTGTCGGCATCTTTCCAATTACTGGTGGCCAACACACGCCCAGTCAGGTCTAACACATAGGTCACTCGGCTGCCGCTACGCGCATTCAACCCTTGCAAATAATGATTGACTTGGCGTTGGCGTTCGGTGGACGGTCGCAGCAATAAATCACTGACGCCCGACTCCAATTCGAGCAAACTGGGTAGGTAGGTATAGCGATTGATCTCGCTTTCGACTGCTCGGGCATGTAATTCAAGTTGGCGTTCACCATTCTCGGTCAACGCCTGAATCCCGCTGCGCTCACTAATGCGATAGCCGCCATAGCCAAACCCGAACATCAGCAAAATGATTAAGGTAGGCAAGATAACGTGGCGCAACAACGGGAGTTTCACTTTAGCTGAGTTCCGGTATTGTCAAAGACGCTGATATCCACGGGAATCCCCTGCCGCACACTTTCTGACACGGTGCAAAACCCTTCAAACTGACTCAGGATACGGTCGAGGTGTTCCACTTCACTGGCTGCCACGGCCAGATGTAGTTGCACACGAATCGCCAAAATCCGCAGGCGATTGTCCTCGTTACGGCCAATGGTGGCTTCGGCTTCGGTACGCAGAGGGCCGGCCTGCTGTTTGTATTTACCAAGCGCAAAAGTCAGACTGTCAGACAGACAATTAGCTACACCAGCAATCAATAATTGAGCAGGCGTTGGGCCATTGCCTTTGCCTAAGGGCGGGGGTTCATCTGCAATTAAAGCGGGTAAATGCTCAGCAAAATGAATTTGAAATTCAAAACCTTCATTCTGTTGTAATTGAACACGAACAATGCTATCACCTGACATGCTATTTCTCCTTAAAAAGACCAGCGCTGTCGATGCTAACACAGGCAAGCCACGCTTTTGACCGCTATAATCGCTGTCGTTCAGGTGTCTGCTATGTCAAAACGACATCAGTAGGTGAAACGGGAAGTCGGTGCAAAACCGACGCTGCCCCCGCAACGGTAAGGTGAGTCAATAATGACACCGCCGCTTCATACCACTGTTTCAAACCGAAATGGGAAGGGAAGCGACGAGATAACCAAGCCCGGAGACCGGCCTGAGCCCGTGTCGGTGTGACACGGTTTGCCACAGAGTTTCGCGGGGCGCGAAACGCGAGCCACTGCCTTAGGCAATGTATCTTGCTGATCGTCTTCGCACTCTTACGTTGTGATTTCACCAAAGAGTGTTTTTTCATGTTCAAAGCTGTTTCCTGTTTTACGCTCACCGCCTCAGTCTTGGCGGTTTCTCATGCTTATGCCCAAACCCCATCGGCAGAAGACAATACGCCAGCGTTAGAGGTGGTCGTGATTACCCCGACTCGTAGCGCCAGCCCGCTGCATCAGGTGGTCAATGATGTCACGGTGATTGATGAAACCGCCTTGCGCCAAGCGGCAGGTCAAACCTTGCCCGAGATTTTGGCGCGGCAAACGGGTGTGGTATTAACCAGCAATGGCGGTGCGGGTCAACCAACCAGTCTGTTTTTGCGTGGGACAAATACCAACCAAACCGTGGTGTTAGTCGATGGTGTACGCGTTGCTTCTGCTGTGACAGGTGGCTCACCGTTGCACTTATTGCCGCCAGAACAAATTGAACGCATTGAGATTGTGCGCGGCCCAGTGTCAGGGATTTATGGGGCAGATGCCATTGGCGGTGTGATTCAGATTTTCACCAAACAGCATGGCAAAGGTTTAAGCGCCAGCGCTGGTTTTGGCTCGGATGGTCAACAGGTTTACCGTTTATCCGCAGCAGGCACAATCGGTGAACGTACCCGTTATGCCTTAACACTCGCACAACGCGAAACAGAGGGTTTCTCGGCCACGACGCGCAGCAACAGCTATAGCCATCACCCCGATAAAGACGGTAGCCGCAGCCAAAGCCTATCGTTGGCACTGCAACATCAATTCGATGGTGGTCATGAAATTGGCCTGCGGGCGCTGCAAATTCATAGCAACACCCAATACGACGCCGCCACCGGCAACCAATTTGATGATCGCAACCACACCCGTCAATCCACACTCAGCACTTGGTTTACCAGCCGCTTCAGTGATGAATGGCAAGCGACGTTAACCTATGCGGATAGCCGCGACTGGTACGATAGCCGTTCACGTTCCCCCGATTGGGTGCGCGGTGGCTTTGCGCTCAGTAACAATCAATTTGGTTCACACGACCAACGTTGGACATGGTTGCATCAACTCACTTTGGGTCAGGCACAGCTCAATGCTGGGGTGGAATATCTGACACAAGAGGTGGAAGGAAGCTCGCGCTTTACCGAAGAACAACGCCACGTGAAAAGTGCCTTTGCCAGCTATTTAGCCAATTATGATGCGTTAACAGTACAAGCCTCTTTGCGTCATGATGACAACTCACAGTTTGGCGGCAAAACCACAGGCTCGTTTGGTCTTGGCTATCGCCTGCATCCAGAATGGCGTGTATTAGCGCAATATGGCACCGCCTACCGTGCACCAACCTTTGCCGATCTCTACCAAGATTTGCCAAGTGCCAGCTATCGCGGCAATCCAAACTTGCGTCCTGAACAAGCTTATAACCGTGAGCTGGCTCTGGAACATCGCAATGCCTATGGCCAAACGCGTTTAACTGGCTTTGATAAAAAAATCAAAGACTTGATTAGCTACGTTTCCGATCCAGTCACCTACCAAGGCACGATGGCGAATGTGCGGCAGGCCCGGATTAAAGGTGTCAGCTTAGACAGCCAATGGCAATTCGACCAATGGCAGTTGAAAGGCAATCTGAACTGGTTGCAAGCAAAAGATGCCGACAGCGACCGTTTCTTGCCTTATCGCCCACAGCGTTTTGCGGCGTTGAGTGTGGCACATCAGTTTGGTGATTTATCAGTCGGTGCAGAATGGCGGGCGGTGGGTCATCGCTACAGTGCAGCAAACAATGCTGCGCGCAGTCGCTTAGGGGGATATGCTTTGGGTAGCGTGTTTGCCGAATATCGGATTAACCGTCAATGGTCAGTCAACGGTCGGGTAGATAATGTATTTGATCGTGAATACACCGATTATGTTGGCTATCAAACGGCCGGTCGTTCGGTCTTTGCCGCCGTTCAGTACCAACCTTAATGCGTATCTCATGGCTATGGCTGGCCGCATTCGCTGCCAGCTTTGTCTCTGCCAACCCCATCACCGTGAAAGATGATGCTGGTGCCGTGGTGCGTTTATCGCAACCGGCCCAACGCATCATCAGCCTTGCTCCTCATGCAACAGAGTTGCTGTTTGCTGCCGGGGCAGGGCAAAAGGTGGTGGCGGTCAGCGAGTGGAGCGATTTTCCGGCAGCAGCAACAAAGCTGCCGAAAGTCAGCAGCGTGAACGGTATCCAGTTTGAGAAAGTGTTAGCACTGCGCCCCGATTTGGTGGTGTTATGGGGCAGTGGGCAGGGACAACGGGATGCAGAACGCTTGCGGCAGTTAGGCTTATCCGTCTTTCTCAGCGAACCCCGTTCGTTGCAGGCTATAGCAGATAGCCTATTACGCCTAGGCCAATTAGCCGGTTCCACCGCACAAGCTCAACACGCCGCCCAACAATTTCAACAGCAGTGGCAACAACTACAACAGCGTTATGCCTCAGCACAACCGCGACTTTCGGTGTTTGTGCAAATTTCTGCACGGCCACTGCTGACCATCGGCGGCAGACAATTTCTATCCGATTTGCTGCGGGGTTGTGGTGGCAGTAATGTGTTTGCTGATGTCGGGTTAGATGCGTTTCCTGTTTTACCTGAGCAGGTGTTGCGCCGCCAACCCCAAGTGATGCTTACCTTGGGAGAGAACACCGCAACGCTGCAACAGTGGCAAAGTTGGCCGCAACTACCAGCCATCCAACAGCAACAACTTTATTCCCTACCTGCCGACCCCCTCAGTCGCCCGGGCCCACGCTTGGTGGAGGGAGCAAAAATGCTGTGCCATGCCTTGGCACAAGCACGCAGTCATTTCCAACAGTAAAATCAATCCAAAAAATGGGCGGTATCTTGTTCCGGCACCATCGGTTGTGGGGTAGCTTGTTGGAATAAGTCACAGTAAGCGGTAAACACGGTTAACAGTGCCACGGGTAACCAAATAGGTAAGCCAAGGCCAAACGGAATAATCGCCAGCCCCAACAACGCAGCCATGAGCACCAAATACAATAAAACCGCCGGCCAATGCTTTAACGCAGTCAACAAACTGAGCCACATCGCCCGCAATGCCGGTAGTCCTTGAAACACCACTAAAGCGGGTGCTAACCAATAGGCCAACGCCACTGGCAATAAGAACAGCAAAAACCCAATCAGCAATACGGTCATCTGGCCATCGACCGATTGTGCAGAACGTAATAGGGCATCGCTTTCTGCCGGTACTGAATGGCCCCAAATACCAAGGCCAATTCCCAACACGATGGCGGCCAACACCATGCCTACGAGGTAATAGACACCTACCGTCAATAACGGTACAGGCTGTAGGCGGAAACCGGCAAACAATTGCTGCCAGCGTGGAGGAATGCCCATTTGTTGGCCAACCGCAGCATATAAAAACCCAGCGAGAAACGCTGGAGCACACAACACAGCCAATAATTGACCAATACCGGGAAGAAAGTGCATGAGTGCACTGACCAGAAAATGGCACCCTGCCAACATCAGCCATGCTTTGGGTTGTTGTTTAAGTAAGAAAAAAGCATCGCGAATCCAAAACCAGCCACGCAAAGTCTGTGTTTGTGGCGAAGTCGGTGGCGTAGGCAATGATGTCATGAAGAAAACCCTTATTTTATTAAACTGAGATCCTTGCGCTGGTTGCCGCCTATGGCAGCAATCGGCGATAATTGCATGATTTTTTTACTCGCTTTTTTGCGTTCTTCCCTTTCCCGCCCGACAAGCAAGGTCTTTTCCTGAAAATGTTCATGCGTAAACAGCTCGCCAATGCCATCCGTGTTCTTAGCATGGATGCCGTACAACAGGCCAACTCTGGCCACCCTGGAATGCCAATGGGGATGGCAGATATTGCCGTTGCCCTGTGGAAATATCACCTCAAACACAACCCAAGCCACCCACAATGGGCCGACCGTGACCGGTTTGTGTTGTCCAACGGCCATGGCTCCATGTTGCTGTATAGCCTGTTGCATCTCACAGGATACGACGTGTCACGGGAAGACTTAAAAAACTTCCGCCAGCTGCACAGCAAAACCCCCGGCCACCCTGAATATGGTTACGCCCCGGGCATTGAAACCACGACCGGCCCCTTGGGGCAAGGGATTAGCAACGCAGTTGGGATGGCGCTGACAGAACGATTGTTAGCCGATGAATTCAACCGCGATGGCTTCCCTATCGTCAACCACCACACTTATGTGTTCTTGGGTGATGGCTGTTTAATGGAAGGGATTAGTCACGAAGCCTGCTCATTGGCTGGAACTTGGGGCTTGGGTAAGCTGATTGCCTTCTATGACGACAACGGCATCTCGATTGATGGTGATGTCGAAGGCTGGTTTACCGATGATACGCCAGCGCGCTTTGAAGCCTATGGCTGGCAAGTCATCCGTGCGGTGGATGGTCATGATATCGACGCCGTATTGCAAGCGATTGACGCAGCCAAAGCAGACAGCAACAAACCGACCTTGATTTGCTGCCGTACGGTGATTGGTAAGGGTGCACCCAATAAAGAGGGGGGGCATGATGTGCATGGCGCGCCCTTGGGAGCAGCCGAAATTGCCGCTGCACGCGAAGCGCTGCAATGGCCACATGCCCCATTTGATATTCCAGCGGACATCGCTGCTGAGTGGGATGCCCGTGCACAAGGTGCGGCTGCCGAAGCGGAATGGAACAGCCTGTTTGCTGCATACCGCAATGCCCATCCTGAATTAGCTGCAGAATTTGAGCGCCGGATGCAAGGCGAATTACCTGCCCAGTGGCAAGCGCATTATGAAGCGGCGATTGCTGCGGTTAACAGCAAAGCAGAAACCATCGCCACCCGCAAAGCATCACAAAATGCCATCGGTGTGTTTGCCGAAGTCTTGCCGGAATTGGTCGGTGGTTCAGCTGATTTAACCCCATCAAACCTGACCAATTGGAAAACCAGCCGCAGTATTTCGCGTGAAACCTCGGGCAACTATGTCCACTATGGCGTGCGCGAATTTGGTATGGCAGCGATTATGAACGGGATGGCCCTTCACGGCGGGGTAAAACCGTTTGGTGCCACGTTCTTGATGTTCAGTGAATACGCTCGCAATGCCTTGCGGATGGCGGCGTTGATGAAAATTAACCCGTTGTTTATCTTTACTCACGACTCGATTGGTCTGGGTGAAGATGGCCCAACCCACCAGCCAGTGGAGCAAATCGCAACCCTGCGCTTGATTCCCAATATGAACGTATGGCGGCCATGCGATACGCTTGAATCCTTGATCGCTTGGGGTGAAAGCTTAGCTCGCCAAGATGGCCCGTCCACCTTGATTTTCAGCCGCCAAAACTTGCCATTTATCCAACGTGAAGCGCCGCAAATCGAAGACATTAAGCGCGGTGGTTATGTGTTGCGTGATGCAGATGAAGCACGGGCAGTGATTATTGCAACGGGTTCCGAAGTCGAATTGGCACTGAAAGCACAACAACAGCTGGCAGATGAAGGCTTGGCTGTACGGGTAGTGTCGATGCCATGTACCCGTTTGTTTGATCAGCAAACACGCAGTTATATCGAAGCGGTGTTGCCGCCAAACTTACCCCGTGTTGCCGTCGAAGCAGGAGTAACCGACTACTGGCGTAAATATGTCGGTTTGACCGGCGAAGTGGTGGGGATTGATTCCTTTGGTGAATCGGCACCTGCCTCGGTGTTGTTTGAGCATTTTGGTATTACCCCTGCCGCAGTGGTCAAAGCAGTCAAAGCAGTGCTGTAAATCGTAGCAGCCTAGGTTGGGGTGCCAATTATTGCACCTCAACACAACACAACTATCTCAGGAGAAAAACATGGCGATCCGTGTAGCGATCAATGGTTATGGCCGTATTGGCCGTCAAGTATTACGTGCAATCTATGAAAACAACCTGCGCGACGAGTTTGAAGTGGTGGCAGTCAATGCTTCTGGTGATTTAGCAACCAACGCCCACCTGACCCAATTTGACACCGTTCACGGCCGTTTTAACGCCACCATCAGCCACGACGACAACCATTTAATCGTAAATGGTGATGTGATTCCTTTCTTCTCAACCCGTAACCCTGCTGAATTACCGTGGGCAGCGTTGAATGTGGATTTGGTGATGGAATGTACCGGCGCTTTCACCACCAAAGAAAAATGCCAAGCTCACATTGATGCTGGCGCGAAAAAAGTCTTGATTTCTGCCCCTGGTGGCGACGATGTCGATGCGACCATTGTGTATGGCGTGAACCACGATGTGCTCACCGCCGACATGACTGTGGTGTCGAACGCTTCGTGCACCACCAATTGCTTGGCACCTGTTGCCAAAGCGTTGAACGATGGTTTGGGTATCAAAAAAGGCCTGATGACCACCATCCACGCTTTCACCAATGACCAAGTGTTAACCGATGTGCGCCATAAAGACCTGCGCCGCGCACGCTCCGCCACTCACAATATGATTCCAACCAAAACCGGCGCAGCCAAAGCTGTTGGTTTGGTATTGCCAGAACTGAAAGGCAAATTGGATGGCTTTGCGGTGCGCGTGCCAACCATCAATGTCTCGTTGGTGGATTTAACGTTTGAAGCCGGTCGTGACACCAACGTTGCCGAAGTGAATGAAATCGTCAAAGCCGCTGCCGAAGGCGCAATGAAAGGGGTGTTGGGCTATAACACCTTGCCTTTGGTGTCGTCCGACTTTAATCACAGCAGCGAAGCCTCTTGCTTTGACAGCACCCTCACCAAAGTCAGCAATGGCAATATGGTGAAAGTATTGGCATGGTATGACAACGAGTGGGGCTTCTCGTGCCAGATGTTGAACACCGCCCGTGCTCTGTTTAACTGCTAAGAAAGCGGCAACAGCTTATGCAATTTAAGAAACTAACCGATCAGGCACTCGCCGGCCAGCGAGTGTTGATTCGCGTCGATATGAACGTGCCCGTGAAAAACGGCACCATCGGTGATGACACTCGGATCCGCGCTTCGCTGCCCTCAATTCAGCATGCCCTGTATAACGGCGCAGCAGTGATTCTGATGACCCACTTAGGCCGCCCCACCGAAGGTGAGCCTAAGCCTGAAGACAGCTTAGCCCCCGTGGCTGCGCGCTTGGGCAGCTTGTTGGGTAAAACCGTGCCTGTGGTCAGTGATTGGCAAAATGGCTTATCGCTCAATCCGGGCGATGTGGTGATGTTAGAAAACGTGCGTCTTAACAAAGGGGAAAAGAAAAATAACCCCGATTTAGGACGTGCGTATGCCAACCTGTGCGACATCTTTGTCAACGATGCCTTTGGTACCGCCCATCGCGCCGAAGCGTCAACCCATGCCGTCGCGCAGTTTGCGCCGGTGGCATGTGCTGGTATCTTGTTGGCAGCCGAACTCGACGCCTTAGGCCGCGCTTTAGAAAGCCCTGCTCGCCCACTGGTGGCAATTGTGGCAGGTTCGAAAGTCTCGACTAAGCTGACCATTTTGGAATCGTTGGCCGATAAGGTCGATCAGTTAATCGTGGGTGGCGGGATTGCCAACACCTTCTTATTGGCTGAAGGTCATGGCATTGGTAAATCCTTAGCCGAGCCAGAATTGGTGGCAGAAGCACAAAAAGTGATTGCCAAGATCAAAGCCCGTGGTGGCAATGTGCCGTTGCCTGTTGATGTCGTCACTGCACCGGAGTTTTCTGAGAATGCAGAAGACACTCTCAAACCGGTAGAAGATGTCACCAAGAATGACATGATTCTCGACATCGGCCCACAATCCGCCGCCCAACTGGCTGATATTGTGGCTCAAGCTGGCACGGTGGTATGGAATGGGCCTGTCGGTGTGTTCGAGTTCGATCAATTCGCCGAAGGCACCGAAACCTTGGCCCGCGCCATCGCCGAGTCTAAAGCCTTCTCGATTGCCGGTGGCGGTGATACCTTGGCAGCCATTGCTAAGTTTGGTGTGACCGATAAAATCAGCTACATCTCGACCGGAGGTGGTGCGTTCTTGGAGTTCCTCGAAGGCAAACAACTGCCCGCAGTGGCCGTGTTAGCTGAACGAGCCTAAGCGTTATAAGGATAGGGTATGTCGCTCAATGCGTGGTTGTTATATGTCGCTACGGTGTTTTTTGTCTCGGCTACGCCGGGCCCGAATATGTTGTTAGCGATGACGCATGGTATTCGCTACGGCGTGCGCCATACCCTGCCCACTTTAGCCGGTTTGTTATTGGCCTTGGGCATCATCATGTGTGGTTCTGCCCTAGGACTCGGCGCTTTGCTCGCGACCTCGGAATTATTGTTCTCGGTGGTGAAATATGCTGGTGCAGCCTATTTGGTGTGGCTTGGCATTAAAACATGGCGCGCACCGGCTAGTCCTTTGCAAGAAAGCACAGCGGCAGCGGTCATCGATACCGCGTGGCAGCGTTTTCGCACGGGCTTTCTCGTCGCGATGAGCAACCCGAAGGCGTTTGTTTTTTTCACTGCCCTCTTCCCTCAGTTTATGAATGCCCAAGCCGATCAATCGGTGCAACTGGCCATCTTAGCGGCAACATTTTTTGTCATCGAAAGCACATGGCAAATCGTCTATGCCACCGGAGGTGCCAAGTTAAAAAGCTGGCTCAATACTCCCTTGCGCCTACAATGGCTCAATCGTTTTGCGGGTGGTTCTTTTGCTGTGGCTGGAGTGGCGCTCACCAGTGTGAGCAGACAGTGATTGGCAGTCTTTTCTTTTTGTAGCGCGGCCTGCCGCGCTGTTTTCTTTTTGGAGGTAGCCCGATGGCTCTCGTCTCTCTGCGTCAACTTCTCGATCATGCGGCTGAATTCAGCTATGGCCTGCCCGCTTTTAACGTGAACAACCTCGAACAAATGCGCGCCATCATGGAAGCCGCAGATAAAGTCGATGCACCGGTGATTGTGCAGGCCTCGGCAGGTGCGCGTAAGTATGCAGGTGCGCCGTTCTTGCGTCATTTGATTTTGGCAGCCGTGGAAGAATTCCCTCATATTCCAGTGGTGATGCACCAAGACCACGGCACCAGCCCAGATGTTTGCCAGCGTTCGATCCAGCTCGGCTTTAGTTCGGTGATGATGGATGGCTCGCTGAAATCCGATGGTAAAACCCCTGCCGACTATGCCTATAACGTCGATGTCACACGCACCGTGGTCAATTTTGCCCACGCTTGTGGGGTATCGGTAGAGGGCGAGATTGGCTGTTTAGGCTCTTTGGAAACCGGTAAAGCGGGTGAAGAAGATGGTGTGGGCGCGGAAGGCGTGTTGGATCACAGTCAGTTATTGACCGACCCAGAAGAAGCCGCACAATTTGTCAAAGATACCGGCGTCGATGCCTTGGCAATTGCGATTGGCACCAGTCATGGTGCTTATAAATTCAGCAAAAAGCCCACCGGAGATGTATTACGCATTGACCGTATTAAAGAAATCCATGCCCGTATTCCTAACACCCACTTGGTGATGCACGGTTCTTCCAGCGTACCGCAAGAGTGGTTGCAGATTATCAACGAATTCGGTGGCGATTTAGGTGAAACCTACGGTGTGCCAGTCGAAGAAATTGTTGAGGGGATTAAACACGGCGTGCGTAAGGTGAATATCGATACCGATTTACGCTTGGCTTCTACCGGTGCTATCCGTCGTTTCTTGGCTCAACACCCCAACGAATTCGACCCACGTAAGTATCTGAAAGCCTCAACCGATGCCATGCGTGATATTTGCATCGCACGCTATGAAGCTTTTGGCGCGGCAGGAATGGCAAGCAAAATTAAACCCGTCAACCTCGACCTGATGGCAAACCGCTATGCCAAAGGTGAGTTAGCACAAATCGTTCGCTAATCCCCTCTGTGGTGTAATGCGGAATCATGGTGCGTCACCCCAAAGGGGCAACGCACCATGAGTTTATTCATTTATAAAAACTCTCGTTTGACTAAACCTTTTAGCGCCTGTGTTGCGGTATTGGCAGCTTCTAATAAAGTATCTTGTGTTAGGTGGGCATACCGTTGAGTGGTAATAATTTGAGTATGACCAAGAAGTTTCTGCACTTCATATAAGCTACGGCCATTATTGATTAAAAAGCTGGCAAATGAATGACGTAAATCATGGATTCTGACATCAGGTAATCCTGCTTTTTTACGTGCGGTATTCCAAGCATAAAAAATTGATACATAGGGTTTTGCTGTTTTTGGGTTGGCAAATACCCAAGGGGTGTTTTGATGTGTTGTCGGCCATTGTTGTCTATCGGCATGGACAGCCGCAAGGATTTGCAAGGCACCATCCGATAAAGGGACGTGGCGCGGCTTGCCTGCTTTGGTAATTGGAATGCGCCAGCTACGTTTTTCAACATCAAAATCTTCCCATTTGGCATCTAACACTTCTCTTTTTCTGGCTCCCGTTAAAATGAGCATCGGAATAATAAACTTGAGCATAGTGTTATCGCTTTGCCGGACTGTTTCATATAGTCGAAACACTTCTTCTTTAGTTAAAAAACGCTCGAGCTTATTGTTTTCTTCAAACATTGGAATCCCTGCGGTGGGGTTTTTAACCACACCAGAGATTTCCCATTTTAGGGCGAGGTTAAACATATATCGGATAATAATCAGTAAACGATTAGCCGAACCAGCTGCGGCCCCTTTAGCCCGATGGTTATGGTGTATTGCAATCACATCTTCTTTTTTTATTTCATCCAAATAGAACCTGCCAAAAATCGGTAATAAATGATTTCTCAATAAGGATTCATCAGTTTGCCATGACCTTTTATAACCTTGAATAAAAGGTAAATATCTTTCATAAACAAATTGTTCAAAAGTTGGCACAACCCGCAAACCAGATTTTCTGATCGAGGGGTCTTGGCCTAGTGCAATTTGTCCTCGGAGTTCATCGGCCCGTTTGCGAGCCTGTTCAAGGGATAAATCTTGCTCACTGGCAATACGAAATTGTCTCTGTTTGCCGCGCTCATCCCGATAGCGCAAATACCAAGTTTTTTGTCCGGAAGCGCGTACTTCTATCATCAATCCCTTACACCCTTGGTCGTAAAAATCGACTTTCTTGGCTGTTTTGGGACATTCGAGCTTCCTCAATGTTTTTACAGACAAAAGTACAGACGGCATAATTCCTCCGGAACATATCAACAGATTGCTAATAGACATTTTTGATGTCTTAAAGAATCATACATGAGGTTAATAAATGTCTCAAGAGATAAGAATAATATCTTCTATTAGGGCTGCACGCGCTGTACTCGGTTGGTCTCAACCTGATTTAGCAGAACAATCAGGGGTTTCTGTCGTGGCAATCGCACGTTTGGAAAGTGGGATGGCTGTCCCAAGAATCACAACGCTTTCTAAATTGAAAGAGGCTTTTCTCAAGGCGGGGATACATATTCTTGATGACCAGCCAATCGGAGGCTACACGTTGACTGCATCGGCATCAGCTATTGCAGAATCTGAACGCCAAACGCATAAAAGAAAGGAGGAAAAGGGGAAGGAATAAGGAATATGGTAGGTTAAATCGACCTACCAACTTGCAGAAAATACATTTAAAAACAATAAGATAAAAAACAAAAACTAAATAAAAAAGCAAAAATTATGTAGGATATTGGTAGGTAAAGCACCTAAATCACAAAACAACCATCACAACTTAATGATTATAAAAAGAAAAATAATTACCAGACTTTTTCCCTCACCTACTACTGGTGCGGATATCCTGACCGGAACCTCTGGCAACGACACCATCAACGGCGCCTTGGTGAATAATGAAGCAGCGGCAGCCACTGCGGCTTCCACCTACCAAGTGTCGGATGTATTGGATGGCGTCGGCGGCACAGATACCCTGTCGCTGTTGGTTGCAGGTGCAAACAGCACTATAGCGCTGACGCAAACGCTCGGTTCCATCTCCAACGTCGAGACCCTCTCGGTCAAGAATCTCTCCACTGGCACTGCTAATGGCGTTACTTTCAACGCAGCAGCCGTTACTGGCCTGGCTACCGTTCAAAACAACGCCTCCACCGGTGCCGTTGCAGTGACTGGCGTGCAAAGCAACGCTGCCGTTACGGTTACCAGTTCCAATGCCGCGACTTCCGTTACCTATGCCGATGGCAAGGTGACTGGTGGCGTGACCATCAACGTGAACAACGCTGGTACCGCAACCGCTGTCCAAACCACTACGCTGGCAACAGCTTCTGCCGCTGGTACCGCAACTTCGGCCACCATCAATGCGACCGGTTCCAACTTTGTGACCCTGGCAGGTGGTGTTTCTGATGCAACCTCGATTGGTGCCGCTAATGGCATCAAGACCCTGACCGTTACGGGTACCGGTTCTCTGAACCTGACTGACACCTCTGCTTTGGTGAACGGTTCCACTTTGGAGGCCGATCTGACTACTCTGGATGCCAGCACGAACAGCGGTGGCGTTACCGCTACCGTTAGCAATACCGCTGCTACTGGTGTTACTGTTAAGGGTGGTTCGGGTGCCGATGTCATCACCGTTGGTGGTGCCTTGGCCGCTGGCGCAAACATCACTCTGGGTGCTGGTAACGATAAGCTGCTGGGCACGGGCTCTATTGCAGCCTCGACCGCAAGCAAGACCACGGTGGTCGATGGTGGTGACGGCATCGACTCTCTGTCCTCGGGTTTGGTGAACGCCGGCAATGCCGCAATGTTCAAGAACTTCGAAAACCTGTCGATTGCCAACAGTACCGGCCTGGATGCATCCCTGATCACCGGCATCACCGGCTTGACCCTGGATGGTGCAGCCTCTGCAACATTGACTGGTCTGACCCAGTCCCAGTCGCTGACCAACAACTTTGTGGGTGATAACTCGGCGGGTACCCCTGACGCTGACGTTTGCAGCAGCTGGCGTTGCAGGCACCTCTGACGCTTACAGCATCACCTTCGCTGGTACGGGTAACACTTCCGTTCCGACCGCAGCGAACAGCACTACCGCTGGCGCTGTGGCTTCGCAGATGGGTACCGTTGCAGCGGCAGGCATCGAAAACTTCACCATTGTGTCTGGCGGAACCAATAACTGGAACAGCCTGACTCTCGGAGCGGACACTTCCGCTCGTACCGTTACTGTGACTGGCTCTCAGAACCTGAATTTGGCATTCGCTGCTAACTTTGGTGAAGTGAACGCCACGAACGGCACAGTGGGCGTTTCCTCCATCGATGGCTCTGCTGCTACCGGTAAGCTGAACATCAGCTTGACCAACGTAGTTGCAGCAACGGCTGGTGTGGCGGTGAAGGGCGGTTCTGCAGCTGATACGATCACCACGATCGCGACCAGCACGCAAACGCTGACTGGTGGTGCCGGTAACGATACTTTTGCTGTTGCTGCATCGACGGGTACGTCGCCGATCGTTACGATTACCGACTTGGCTGCCGAGGACGTGATTGATTTGGCTGGCACGATCGCTGCCGCTGGTACCTTGGGTGCTAAGAAAGACATCAGTGCTGCGACTTCCTTGGCAACTGCTCTCGATATCGCCAACGGGGCGACGGGCGCTGGTACCGATCAGTTGGTTTGGTTCCAGTACGGTGGCAACACCTATGTCTACGCTGACTTGGCCACTGGTGGCAACATCGGTAGCGTTGGCACAGGGGACAACATCGTGAAAATCACCGGCCTGGTTGACCTGGCTACCAGCACCTACACGACTGGTGCTGTTCTTACCGTGGTGTAATGTAATAATCAATCACCTGCCCTATGGTAGCCCGGTAGGGTGGGCACGTTTCTGTGCCCACCAAATCGGTGAACGTTGGAATGCCGGCTATCTGGCAATCCAACAAAACCGACACCGGCAAACGGCAAAACATCGCCGTACGTAACACGAACCGCCTCGCCCTTAATTGGGTGGGGCGGTTTTTTTTATTCCCCTCGGCGGCGTGGGTTTCGTGGGCACAAAACCGTGCCCACCCTTGTATCTTGTCTCTTGTGGTGATTAGCTATCACCACCCGAATCCGTGGAAGCTTGAGCCCACCCTTAAGGCCAGACCTTGTTAAGTAGATTAAGCCCCCGGATTCACCTCATCGCCAAGCCCGA